>CAZOKX010000016.1:0-35844 GCA_964580785.1 uncultured bacterium | reverse complement strand
TGGTAGAGCAGCGATCTCCAAAGTCGCCGGTCGGGGGTTCGAATCCCTCCGCACTCGATTAAGAGTAACATGTCAAATGAAGTTGTGACAATTTTATGTGCGCTATGGATGCTCGAATAAACCACAGTCGAACAAATGCTGAAATGAACGCTCATGCTGCGCAGAAAAGAAAGCGCACCTTTGCGGTTATTCAGGATTTAAAAGAAGAACTCAAGAAGGTTAGCTGGACAACGCGGGATGAATTAAAATTCTCCACAAAGATGGTCGTGGGGACAACATTTTTCCTCGGCATGGGGATTTACTTCATCGATCTGGTAATCAAAGGGTGTTTAGATTTAGTAACGCTAGTCGTTCATTTTATCTTTGGCTAAAAAAATTAGGTCATCATGCACAAATGGTACGTTGTTCAGGTTCAATCCAGTCAGGAAAAAAAAGTTAAGAAGGCGCTTGAAGAAAACCGCGAATCAAGCGGAATGAGCGATTTGGTCAGTGAAGTTCTGGTGCCTACTGAAAACGTTGCTGAAGTCAAGAAAGGGCAGCAAAAAGTCAGCGAAAAAAAGCTCTGGCCGGGTTATATCCTTGTTAAAATACTTCTTAACGATGACGCCTGGATGTACGTTCGGAACACGAATGGAGTGTTGGGGTTTTTAGGTGGCGAAAAGCCGCAGCCTCTTCTCCAGTCAGAGGTCGATAATATTTTAAAGGACCTCGAAGAGAAGAAAAAAGGCGTTGTTCAAAAGCACAACATTACAATTGGTGACAAAGTCAAGATCACTGATGGCGTGTTTGTTAACTTTATTGGGACTGTCAGCGAAGTCTTCCATGATAAGGGTCGCTTAAGTGTTCTAGTTTCTATTTTTGGTCGTGAAACACGTGTTGATGACCTCGAATTTTGGCAAGTTGAGCAGGCGCCAAGTGAGTCGGAAGTCAGCTAAGTAACATTCCTGGTTTGAACCAGATAACATAAACGGAAAGGCCCATGGCAAAAAAAATAGTAAAAATCATTAAGTTGCAGATTTCTGCAGGCAAAGCAAACCCCGCGCCTCCTATCGGTCCCGCTCTCGGCGGTGCTGGTATCAATATTATGGGTTTCTGCAAAGAATTTAATGCAAAAACACAAGATAAAGCAGGCGATATTCTTCCAGTTGAAATCACTGTTTATCAAGATAAAAGCTTTACGTTTATCACTAAACAACCTCCTGTATCTCGCATGATCTTAAAAGAGGTCGGGATTGAGTCAGGTTCCAAAGTGCCTAACCGTGATAAAGTTGGTAAGTTGACTAAGCAACAAGTCATGAAAATTGCCAAAAACAAACGCCAAGACATGCGTGCGGAATCCGAAGAGGCGGCAATGCGTCTCGTGATGGGTACAGCCCGCTCAATGGGTGTTGACATTGTTGAGTAAGTAGCTCAGCAAATTTGATGTTGTTATTTAAAGGAAATCAGAATGCATCGTAGCAAAAGGTTTCGGGAGATAGATAAGTCCCTCGATAGAATGAAAGTCTATACGTTGGAACAAGCTATCGAAATTTTACAGAAATGTCCACCGGTTAAATTTGACCAGTCGGTGGAACTGTCGCTTAAAACAGGCGTCGATGCCCAAAAGTCTGATCAGCAGGTACGCGGAACTGTATCTTTACCGAATGGTACAGGTAAGCGCAGTACAATCCTTGTTTTCGCAAAAGGCGATAAAATTAAAGAAGCCTTGGACGCGGGTGCTGACTACGCTGGGAATGAAGAGTATTTTGAAAGAATAAAAAATGGTTGGACAGATTTTACTGCAGTTATTGCAACTCCAGATATGATGCGGGATGTCGGCAAACTAGGTAAGGTGCTAGGCCCGCGCGGCTTAATGCCTACTCCAAAAGGCGGCACTGTGACGACTGACGTCACAAAAGCTATTGCTGAAGTTAAGGCGGGAAAAATTGAGTTTAAATCGGACAAACATGGAGTAGTCAATACTCTTGTTGGTAAGATCTCTTTTCAAAAGGAAAAGTTGGTTGAAAATATCATCGCCTTGCTCTCCGCAGTAAATCGCTCAAAGCCATCTACTGCTAAGGGGCAATATCTTAAGTCAATGGCCCTTTCTTCCACAATGGGTCCAGGCTTAAAGATCGACCTATATTCTATCACGGAAATTCATGGGGCGAAAGAATAACGATGAGACCTGAAAAACAATTCCTATTGGATGAGATCCAAGAAAAAATCGTCAATGCAAAAGCTTTGGTCTTTGCTTCCTACAAGAAGCTTGAACCAAACGCAGCTGCGGGATTTCGTTCTAATCTTGCAAAGATCGGCGGATCTCTTGAAGTGGTTCGTAAGCGTATCCTCATTAAAGCAGCCCAAATCGCAGGTGTTATTCTCGACAAAGAGCTTTTAGAGGGGCACACCGCCGTTTTTTTTGCAGATCAAGATCCCGTTCAAACAACTAAGATCATCTATCAATTTTCCTTAGAAAATGAAGGTGTTTTAAAAGTCCTCTGTGGACAGTTTGAAGGTGTGATCTGCTCTGCGCAAGACGTAGAACTGATATCTAAACTGCCAAATAAAGATGAAATGCGTGCACAGCTTCTAGGTACACTAGAAGCTCCGCTTTCGCAAACACTGGCCGTTTTTGAAGCTTTAATGACTAGCGTCATTTATTGCATCGACAATAAATGCCAGCAAAGTGACTCATAAATTTTTAACAAGATAAGAAAAGAGGTTTAACCGTGGCTACCCAAAATATTGATCAATTAGTCGAAGAACTCAGCAAACTAAGCGTTCTTGATATGTCTAAGCTCAAATCAGCCCTCGAAGAAAAATGGGGCGTAAAAGCAGCAGCAGCGCCTGTGATGATGGCAGCTCCAGCAGCAGCAGCAGCTCCAGCCGCTGAATCCACTGAGTTTAAAGTAACGCTCGAAGCATCTCCAGATGACAAGAAAATTAGCGTGATCAAAGTCGTGCGTGAAATCACAGGGCTTGGTCTCAAAGAAGCAAAAGAAATGGTCGACGGTGCACCAAAAGTTTTGAAAGAAACTGCGCCTAAAGCTGAAGCAGAAGAGATTGTTAAAAAAATTACCACTGCCGGTGGTAAGGCAACTCTGAAAGGTCTCTAAGAGATTAGAAAACCGACTATCGACTGAGCAGAAGCCATGAAATAGTGACTTCTGCTCTTTGATTTTGAAAATTATTTTTTATTAAGATTTAAGTGTAGGAGCTGTTTCAATGCTAAAAAGGCCGCCTCGAAGGGTGAGTTTTCGTGGTAGAGAAGAAATTATCGATCTGCCCAACCTCATTGAAATCCAAATCAAGTCATACAATCAATTTCTTCAAGCCGACAAGATGCCTCATGAGAGGGAAAATATTGGATTGGAAGAGGTCTTTACTGAAATATTTCCAATTAAATCCTATGATGAGAAGACTATTCTTGAGTATCTCGCATATAGCTTGGGCGTTCCAAAATACACACCCGAAGAGTGCATCCGCCGGGGAATTACCTTTAATGTCACTTTGAAAGTCAAGTTTAGATTGACCGACGAAACAGGAATTAAAGAAGAAGAAGTCTATATGGGAACCATCCCTGTAATGACGGAAAAGGGAACCTTTATCATCAATGGTGCTGAACGGGTCATCGTATCACAGCTCCATCGTTCTCCTGGTATTGCATTTGAACATGAACGTCATATTAAAGGTTCGATTATCTATTCCTTCCGCATTATTCCTTATCGCGGAAGCTGGCTCGAAGGAGCATTTGATACAAACGATCTGATCTATATCTACATCGATCGAAAAAAACGACGTCGTAAGATTTTGGCTACTTCTTTTATCCGCACTCTTGGCTACTCAACGGATTCCGACATCATTGAAGAATTTTTTAGCACGATCAAAGTAAAAATTAAGTCGGATAAAGATTTTCCAAAGCTCGTTGGTAAGATCTTAGCAGAAGACGTCGTTGATGAAGAGAGCGGTGTTATTTTCGGTAAGGCATCGGAGAAGCTGACGACAGCCATGCTTAAAAGGATGCTCGATGCGGGCATTGCCGTCGTTCGTGTTGCTGAAGATGCTGACGAGACAAGTCCGATTATCAAAATGCTTGCCAAAGATCCAAACGACTCTTATGAGTCTGCCCTGAAAGACTTTTACCGGAAGATCCGTCCGGGCGAACCAGCGACTTTATCAAATGCTCGTTCCGCTATTATGCGTCTGTTCTTCGATCCTAAACGGTACAATTTAGGCCGCGTTGGACGCTATAAACTCAATCGCAAGCTTGGACTGGATACATCCGATGAAGAATTGGCAATGGTGACCCTGCGTAAA
This sequence comes from uncultured bacterium, assembly GCA_964580785.1. GTDB lineage: Bacteria > Chlamydiota > Chlamydiia > Chlamydiales > Rhabdochlamydiaceae > Acherontichlamydia. The sequence goes on along the minus strand of CAZOKX010000016.1, from coordinate 31,545 downwards.
GAAGATGTTATCGGCGCTGTTAAGTACCTGATCCGCTTGAAGAAAGGGGAAGAGGAAGCTAATGTTGATGATATTGACCACCTCGGTAATCGACGAGTTCGTTCTGTCGGCGAGTTGATTCAAAACCAGTGCCGGATCGGCTTGGCCCGCATGGAGAAGATTATCAAAGAAAGGATGAATCTGTTTGATTTTACTTCGGATACGCTAACTCCAGGTAAGATCGTTTCTGCAAAGGGCTTAACTGGCGTGCTTAAGGACTTCTTCGGAAGATCCCAGCTTTCTCAATTTATGGACCAGACTAATCCAGTTGCCGAGCTAACGCATAAACGGCGTCTTTCATCTCTTGGACCTGGTGGTCTTAATCGTGAGCGGGCAGGCTTTGAGGTTCGCGACGTCCATCCGAGCCACTACGGAAGGATTTGCCCAATTGAAACACCGGAAGGACCAAATATCGGTTTGATTACTTCCTTATCTGCATTTGCTAAAATTAACGAATTCGGTTTTATCGAAACGCCTTATCGGATTGTTCGCGATGGGATTGTCACGGAAGAGATTGAATACATGACCGCTGACCAGGAAGAAAACTGCGTGATTGCACAGGCTTCAGCTGTTCTCGATGATCTGAATATGTTTAGCGAGCCCCTCGTTTGGGCACGGGCACACGGCGAATCAATGAAGATCGAAACTGATAAGATCACCCATATGGACGTCTCTTCAAAGCAGCTCGTTTCGATTGTAACTGGACTGATCCCGTTTCTTGAGCACGATGACGCTAACCGCGCGCTCATGGGCTCAAACATGCAACGCCAGGGCGTTCCCCTTTTAAAAACGGAAGCCCCAATCGTTGGAACTGGACTGGAACTGCGTGCAGCTAGGGACTCTGGCGCAGTTGTCGTATCAGAAGGGGATGGCGTGATCGATTATGTCGATGGGTTTAAGATCGTCATCGCATCCAAAGACAACCCACTTAACAAAAAGACTTATTTCTTAAAAAAGTTCATGCGTTCTAACGCAGGGAGTTGCATTAACCAAACGCCGCTTTGCAATGTCGGTGACAAGGTGAAGGCAGGGGATGTGATTGCTGACGGTCCTGCGACCGATAAAGGAGAAGTCGCCCTGGGCAAAAATGTTTTAGCCGCCTTTATGCCTTGGTGTGGATATAACTATGAAGATGCGATCATCATTTCTGAAAAGCTCTTGAAAGATGACTATTATACGTCGATCTATTTGGAAGAGTTTGAATTAACAGCGCGAGATACTAAGCTTGGTAAAGAAGAGATTACACGCGATATTCCAAATGTTTCTGAAGAGGCCCTTGCCAATTTAGGGGAAGATGGAATTATTCGGATCGGTGCTGAAGTTAAACCAGGGGATATCCTCGTCGGTAAAATCACGCCAAAATCTGAAACGGAGCTAGCCCCTGAAGAAAGACTCCTCCGCGCCATTTTTGGTGAAAAGGCCGCAGACGTCAAAGATGCATCGTTGACTGTTCCCCCTGGAACGGAAGGGGTTGTCATGGATGTCAAAGTCTTTTCACGCAGAGACCGCCTTTCTAAAACAGACGATGAGCTTGTGGAAGAAGCCTCCCGAATTAAAGACATCCACCACGACTTCAAGTCTAAAGAAGCCGAGCTCATGATCGAATTCCACGAGAAGATTGGGGGATTGATGATGGGTGAGCTTGCTCCAGGTTCAATCTTGCATCGCAAGAGCGGTGAGGTCATCATCAAAGAAGGTGAGGCGATTAATCAAGAGATGTTGGAGACCCTTGAGAACGAAAAAGCAGAAGATCTGATTATGAGCGATAATGAGATGTTCGAAGCTCTGAAGGTCCTTATGCGCGAATATCACGTTGCAATGGAAACATTGCAGACGCAGCATAAGACTGATGTCGAGTTTACCCGGAAGGGAGATGTTGAGCTCGATCCAGGCATCATCCGACAAGTTAAAGTCTACATCGCTTCTAAGCGTAAGCTACAGGTTGGTGATAAAATGGCGGGCCGTCATGGTAACAAAGGTGTTGTTTCCCGTGTGGTTCCTGAACAAGATATGCCTTATCTATCCAATGGCGAAACGGTTGAAATTATTCTCAACCCACTTGGGGTGCCTTCCCGTATGAACATGGGACAGCTCTTAGAGACTCACCTTGGTTATGCTGCGCGCAAAGCGGGTATCTATGTTAAGAGCCCGGTATTCGAAGGGTTTCCTGAGTCTCGTATTTGGGATATGATGCGCGAGCTGAACTTGCCTGTGGACGGTAAGAGCTATCTGTACGACGGGCGAACTGGCGAGAGATTCGAAAACCGCGTTGTCGTCGGATACATTTATATCTTAAAGCTCAGTCACTTAGTTGCTGACAAGATCCATGCTCGCTCAATTGGGCCTTATTCTCTCGTAACGCAGCAGCCACTTGGCGGCAAAGCCCAAATGGGCGGTCAGCGGTTCGGAGAGATGGAAGTATGGGCGTTGATGGCTTATGGCTCAGCCCACCTTCTCCAAGAGATGCTGACTGTGAAGTCAGACGATGTTGCAGGACGTACCCGTATTTATGAATCAATTGTGAAAGGGGATAATGTCCTTACTGCTGGCGTTCCTGAATCCTTCAACGTACTTGTGAAGGAGATGCAAGGCCTATGCCTTGATGTGCGCACTGAACGCGCATTCGAAGAATAATTTGACCGTAATTGGAGTTACTCAATGGCACAAGAAGAGTTTAAGGATTCCCAATTTGATAAGCTGACCATCAAAATTGCATCGGATGATGTCATCCGCAATGAATGGTCGCGAGGGGAAATCAAAAAGCCCGAGACCATTAACTACCGCACGTTCAAGCCGGAAAAAGGCGGCTTGTTTTGTGAAAAGATTTTCGGTCCAACGCGTGACTGGGAATGCGCATGCGGCAAGTACAAGAAGATCAAGCATAAAGGGATCGTCTGCGATCGTTGCGGCGTTGAAGTGACCTTATCAAAAGTGCGCCGTGAAAGAATGGCCCACGTCGAACTTGCAGTTCCTGTTGTTCATATCTGGTTCTTTAAAACAATGCCTTCGCGTATTGGTAACATCCTTGGTATGTCAGCTGCTGACCTTGAGCGAGTGATTTACTATGAAGAGTATGTTGTTGTCGATCCAGGCCGTACGACGCTTGAAAGGAAGCAACTGCTGTCCGATACAGAGTATCGTGAAGCTCAAGAAAAATGGGGTTCTGATGCCTTTGTTGCTCGGATGGGTGGTGAGGCGATCCGTGATATTTTAGAAAAAGAGGATCTTTCTTCTCTCGTTATAGAACTAAAAGATAAGCTTCGTAAGACCAAGTCGATGCAAGCTCGAATGAAGCTTGCCAAACGGCTGAAAATTGTTGAAAGCTTCACGTCATCTCCTAACCGTCCAGATTGGATGGTGATGTCGTGCATTCCGGTCATTCCGCCAGATCTTCGTCCATTAGTCCCATTGGATGGAGGCCGCTTTGCAACATCTGACTTAAACGATTTGTACCGTCGCGTAATCAACCGGAATAACCGTTTGAAGTCGATTCTTAAGCTGAAGACGCCTGATGTGATCGTTCGCAATGAAAAGCGGATGCTCCAAGAGGCTGTTGATGCCTTGTTTGATAACGGTCGTCATGGACACCCTGTCATGGGAGCTGGGAATCGTCCGTTGAAGGCGCTTTCTGAAATGCTCAAAGGGAAGCAAGGAAGATTCCGACAAAACTTGCTAGGTAAGCGAGTCGACTACTCAGGCCGGTCTGTCATTATCGTGGGTCCTGAGCTCCGGTTTAACCAGTGCGGTCTTCCGAAGCAAATGGCCCTTGAACTATTCGAACCTTTCATTGTTAAACGGCTGAAAGATCTTGGATATGTTTATACAATCCGTTCTGCCAAGAAGATGATCCAAAAGCAATCTCCTGAAGTTTGGGACGTTCTTGAAGAGATCATTAAAGGACACCCTGTTCTGCTTAACCGCGCTCCTACGCTGCATCGTTTAGGCATCCAGGCATTTGAGCCGGTACTGATTGAAGGTAAAGCAATCCGAATCCATCCGCTCGTATGTACAGCTTTCAATGCTGACTTCGACGGGGACCAGATGGCTGTTCACATCCCTCTGTCAATCGAAGCGCAGCTCGAAGCTAAACTCCTTATGATGGCGCCTGATAACATCTTCTTGCCTTCCTCCGGAAAGCCTGCTGCTGTTCCTTCTCAGGACATGATCTTAGGATTGTACTATTTGATGCACGACCCTCTTTACATCCCTGAAGACCACGGCAAAAAGACCAAGGTCTTTAACAACAAAGAAGAAGTCCTTATGGCCCTCAGCGCTGGAGGCAGCTTCAATTGGGAGGAAGAAAGAGGTAAAGAAGGGCGTCGCGATGATTTAGGCCGCGGTATCCGTTTGCATGAGAAGATTAAGCTGAAGCTTGATAGCGGGATTATTGAAACGACACCGGGCCGCGTCATGTTCAACATGATCGTTCCTAAAGAGCTTGGCTTTCAGAACTATGCGCTTCGCAAGAAGAAGATGAGTGAGCTGGTCCTTGAAACGTACAAAAAAGTCGGCTTGGAAGCAACGGTTCGGTTTCTCGATAACTTGAAAAATTTAGGCTTTAGCGAAGCGACGAAAGCTGCTCTTTCAATGGGTGTTTGCGACGTTCGCGTTCCAGGAAACAAAATCAAGGTCATTGAGAATGCCTACAAGCGGATTGAGGTTGTTTTAAAGCAATACGAAGACGGTATCATCACTGATGGGGAACGCCATTCGAAAGTGATTAGTATTTGGACTGAAGTAACCGACATGCTTTCAGAAGAGTTATTCAAGCTCATCTCTGAGCATAAGACTGGCGAGCTCAATCCTCTCTATCTAATGATGGATTCAGGCGCTCGCGGCAACAAATCTCAAGTTAAGCAGCTTGGGGCTCTCCGGGGGTTAATGGCGAAACCGTCGGGAGAAATTCTCGAATCGCCGATCACTGCGAACTTCCGTGAAGGTTTGAGTGTATTGGAATACTTTATTTCTTCACACGGTGCACGTAAAGGTCTTGCCGATACAGCGTTGAAGACGGCCGACTCCGGCTATTTGACACGCCGACTTGTCGATGTAGCCCAAGATGTGATCATCACAGAAGAAGATTGCGGTACGCTTAATGGAATTGAAGTTTCCGCCATTAAGCAAGGCCAGGAAGAACTCCTTCCGATCAAAGACCGTATTTTTGGCCGTACCTCCTGCGACGACTTATACCAGCCTGGGGATAGGACAAAGATCCTTGCCAAATCAGGCGACTTGCTAGTGCTACTTCAAGCAGAAGCGATCGATGATGCAGGCATTGAAAGCATCCGAATCCGTTCAACGCTGACATGCGAATCGCGACGTGGGGTTTGCGCAAAGTGTTACGGCATTAACCTAGCGAACGGTAGCCCTGTTGCTACCGGTGAAGCCGTAGGTGTTATTGCAGCTCAATCGATCGGTGAACCAGGAACTCAGTTGACGATGCGTACATTCCACACGGGCGGTATCGCGTCTGCATCTTTAAGTCCAGAGCTTGTTTCGGAGCAAGATGGGATCCTCGTCTACATGGACTTGCGCACAGTTCAGAACGAAGAGGGGATTTGGCTGGCTCTTAACAAAAATGGCTCGCTTCATATCGTTCGTGATGAAGGGAGAACGTTGGAAGAATATAAAAAACTCTTAAGCACAAAATCGATCGAACCCCTTCAAACATTTACGATCGAGCTGGGGACTCATATCCTTCTCAAAGATGGATCGAATGTCAAAAAGAAGACAAAGGTCGGTCATTGGGAGCAGCACAACGTTCCGATCATTTGCGAGCGTCCAGGGTTTGTTAAGTATGAAGACCTCGTTGAAGGGATTTCGACACATCGCGAAGTCAATAAACAGACCGGCCAGGCAGAACTGATCGTTAAACAGCATCGTGGCGAACTACATCCGCAGATCGTCATTTACGCTGATGCTGAGTATAGCGAATTGATCGGTACGTATGCGATTCCATCAGGCGCTTATATTTCAGTGCAGGAGGGAAAAAAGATCTCTGCTGGTATGCTTCTTGCTCGTTTGCCTCGCGGTGCGATCAAGACAAAGGATATCGTCGGCGGTCTCCCGCGCGTTGCCGAGCTTTTCGAAGCAAGGCGCCCAAAAGATGCTGCAGAAATTGCTAAGATTGATGGTGTCGTCGACTTCCGCGGTGTTCAGAAGAACAAACGGATCGTCGTTGTTCGCGATGAAGAGTCGGGTATGGAAGAAGAGCATCTCATCCCGCTCACAAAACACTTGATCATCCAAAGGGGAGATTCTGTTGTGAAAGGACAACAGCTCACCGACGGCCTTGTCGTTCCGCAAGAAATCCTAGAAATCTGCGGTGTCCGCGAGCTCCAGAAGTACCTAGTGAACCAAGTTCAAGAGGTGTATCGTCTGCAGGGGGTTGACATTAACGATAAGCACATTGAGATTATCGTCCGTCAGATGCTCCAGAAAGTCCGCGTCACCGACCCAGGTGATACGACTTTCCTTTATGGTGAAGATGTGGATAAAAAGAACTTCCATCGGATCAACCATAAAACGATCGAAGAAGGTGCGCGCCCATCTCAAGCGGCTCCAGTCCTTCTTGGAATCACGAAAGCGTCGCTTGGAACAGAATCGTTTGTTTCTGCGGCGTCGTTCCAAGAAACAACGCGTGTTCTAACCGACGCAGCGTGCGAAGGCAAGACCGATTACCTTCTTGATTTCAAATCGAATTTGATTATGGGACACATGATTCCTGGAGGAACCGGGTTTGACGAGTATCGTGAGCGGGTCTTAAAAGTGGTAGATCGAGAAGAGGAAGACGTCCTTCAACTCTCTTTTGCTGACTAGTTTAAGTCTGTAAGATGTAAAAAAATCCGCTTGGGATGCGAAATCCCTGAGCGGATTTTTTATTCTAGAAGGAATTGCAAAATATGGATGTCTTAAATTCAATCTCTGAAGAGGTCTCTAAAAGGCGTACATTTGCCATCATCAGCCATCCAGATGCTGGGAAAACAACCCTGACAGAAAAACTGCTGCTCTATTCAGGAATGATCCATACCGCAGGTATTGTTAAAGGGCGAAAGGGGCGTAAAGCTGCTGCTTCTGACTGGATGGCCATGGAACAGGAAAGAGGAATCTCAATCACTTCTTCTGCAATGCAGTTCACCTACAAAAACGCCATCATTAACGTTCTTGATACCCCAGGTCATGAAGATTTTTCGGAGGACACATACCGTACGCTTACTGCAGCAGACTGTGCTATCATGGTCATCGATTCCTCCAAAGGGGTTGAAAAACAAACCCGCAAACTTTTTGAAGTTTGCCGATTTAGAAAAATTCCTGTACTGACATTCATGAATAAAATGGATATGCCGGGGCGCGAGCCCCTCGATTTAATGAATGAAGTAGAAAATATGTTGCAGATCCATTCATTTGCAATGAACTGGCCTATCGGCATGGGAAATCAATTCCAAGGTGTTGTTGATCGCATCACCAAGGAATGCATCTTTTTCTCCAAGACTTCTGCTGGCGGCGCGCAAAAAGCTGATATGATCCGGTATCCCTTCCATAGCCAACAAGCAAAAGATAAAATTGGCCCAGAGAATTACGCACAGTTAATCGAGGAATTGGAACTTCTTCAAATGGCTGGCAATCCTTTCTCCGTAGAGAGTTTTCTAGCCGGAAAAGTAACTCCTGTCTTCTTTGCTTCTGCTCTGACTAATTTTGGAGTCGAGCCTTTCTTTGATGCTTTTATTGACTTGGCCCCTTGCCCTCATGCCCGTATTGCTGTGCAGCCTGATGGGAATGAAGTGGAAATTGACCCCATTTTGACACCTTTTAGTGGTTACATCTTCAAACTTCAAGCTAATATGGACCGGAGGCACCGGGACAGCATGGCGTTTATTAGGATTTGTTCAGGACAATTTAAAAGAGATTTGATTGTTAAAAATCATCGTACAGGAAGGGAAATCCGTCTTTCTCGTCCGCATGGAATGGTCGCAGGCGAAAGGACGACGATCGACGATGCCTATCCAGGCGATATTATCGGTGTTATCAACCCTTCCTTATTTGCTATTGGAGATACCCTTTCAATTGCTGGTGGATTTAACTACAAACCCCTACCCCAGTTCCAACCGGAAATCTTTGCTCGCCTATATCCTAAAGATGTCGGAAAGCGCAAATCATTTGACAAAGGAGTCCTCCAGCTAAGCGATGAAGGCGCCATTCAAGTCCTCAAATCATACGAACGTGAATCTGATATCATTTTTGCTGCTGTCGGACAGTTGCAATTTGAAGTGATGCAATATCGTTTAAGGGATGAATATGGGGTCGAAACTGTTCTTATGCCGCTTAAATATGGTTGCAGCGCCTGGGTTGTCGGTGACCTTAATTTAATAGAGCAGTCATCAAATTCTGTTCTTGTCCTCGATAAACAGAACCGGCCAATGGTGCTGTTTACATCGCCATGGGAAAAACAGTACTGTATCAAGAAGAACCCAAAACTGAAGTTTATCGATGTCTTGGTTTAATCTAAGACAAAATAATCAGAGAGTTTGTTATCTTTGGAAAAGAAGAAGATCACTCTTAAAAACAACGAGCTTTAGAGATATAGAATTAAGCGGGTAGCCTTCTAGCCGACTCTCTTGAGTTAATGGCTAGGTTTAACCCTGCGACTAGAAGACCGGTTGCAAACATTGTTCCTAACTCACATGCTGTTAAAACGAGCCCCCCGACAAAAGTAACCGGAAATCCTGAGGCGGAAGCCATTAGGGATCCAATCCCAATTCCACTAAAGAACGAGATGGCAAACTTAATAATTTTGGCTCCGTTATTGTTCCCGGTTACTGCATTTTTGTCCAATACCCAATTAATAGCACGGGTTCCTATGTTTGATGTTGCACCGAAAATTGCTCCGGCAATCGGATTGATTGTGGTGAATGCACCAGCAACAAAAGCGCTGAAGCCGGTATAGAATGCTGTTGTAGCAGCATGTTCGAATAAAGAATGTTGTACAGATTGAGACATAGGCACTTCTGGTATATCTTATTAAATTGATTTGGTGCATTTTTTTAAGTCGAAGTGTACTTTAAAGACTCCAGGTAGTTCTGCAATATCGTTGTTGCGGCCATCTCGTCGCTGTGTTCAGCCCGTTTTTTCCTATTCATTCCAGCATCTTTCAAGAATCTTTCAACTTGGGCTGATGTCAGTCTCTCGTCCCAAAAGATCACGGGAAGGGAAGAGGTCTCTTGAAAGGCTTCGGAAAAAGCACGGACGAGCTGAGCCATCTCACCTTCTTTTCCATTCAATTGGAGTGGAAGGCCGATAACTACCGATTCAATCTCCTTATAACGAGAGATCTCTTTGCAGATCAGCTCAGATGTCGCTCTATGGTCTTTTCCTGCACGGATGATCCCGATAGGAAGGGCAAGGCGTTTTTGTTCGTCTGTGATGGCAAGTCCGATGCGGACATTTCCAAAGTCGATCCCGAGAATTCTACCCATTGATAAACCTATCTGTATGCATGATTAATGTGTGGGCTTATGGATCATAGAGGAGACAAAGTCGCGAAATAAAGGATGGGGAGAAGTAGGTTTTGACTTAAATTCAGGATGAAATTGTACCCCTAGCATCCACGGATGGTCTTTAATTTCAGCGATCTCGCAGAGATGTCCGTCTTGCAAGACACCGGAAAGGATAAGCCCTTCTTTTTCGCAATTGTCTTTGTAGAGATTATTGAACTCCCATCGATGCCGGTGACGCTCGGAAATCTGGGTTGAGCCGTAGGCTTTCTCTGCTTTTGTTCCAGGCTTCACTAGACAGGTAAATGCTCCAAGGCGCATTGTCCCGCCCAAATTAGAAAGCCCCTTTTGCTCGCTTAAAAGGGAGATCACGGGATCGGAAGTGTTGGGGTCGATTTCCGTAGAGTTAGCGTCTTTAAGGCCAAGCACATGCCGCGCAAACTCGACGCAGAGCACCTGCATGCCAAGACAAAGACCAAAATAAGGGATCTTACGCTCACGGCAGTATTTTGCAGTCATGATTTTTCCTATCCAGCCACGTTCTCCAAAACCGCCAGGAACCAGATAGCCATCGCAGCCACCGATCACATTTTCGATGTCACCTTTTTCAAGGACTTTGTCCGACTCGAAGCTCCGGATTTCGATTTCGACCTGGTTGGCAATCGCAGCGTGGTGGAGAGCTTCAAAGACTGATTTGTAAGCATCCTGATGCTGCAGATATTTGCCGACGATTCCTACGATTACTTTTCCCTTAGGATTGCGGATGTTGTCGAGCATTTTTTCCCAGAGGGCAAGATCAGTATTCGATTTAGGCAGATCAAGCATCTGGCAAATTTTAATGTCGAGCCCCTGCTTATTCAAGTTGATTGGCACTTCATAAATGCTAAATAACACATCGACCACATCGATGACTCCCTCTTTAGGGACATTGCAGAATAGGCTGATCTTATCTTTGATCTCTTCGCTCAAGTTCTTTTCGCAGCGGCAGAGGATGATATCGGGCATTATCCCGATCTCTCTTAAAATTTGCACAGAATGCTGCGTTGGTTTTGTTTTGACTTCTCCTGCAGCTTTTAAAAAGGGGACGTAGGTCAAATGGATATTTAAACAGTCTTTGGGCCTTTCATACCGAAACTGGCGGATTGCTTCAAAGAAAGGAAGCGATTCAATATCACCAACAGTTCCGCCGATTTCAACCAGGACAACGTCTGTGTCTGCTTGTTGCCTAGCGCAAGCCAAGATTCTCTGTTTGATCTCATCGGTCACATGGGGAATAACTTGGACCGTTTTTCCTAAGTAATCGCCGCGACGCTCTCTTTTGATGACCGCATCGTAGATCTGACCGGATGTGGCGTTTGAAAGGGAGGAGATAGGGGAGTTAGTGTAGCGGTAATAGTGGCCTAAATCTAAGTCGGTCTCAGCCCCATCGTCGGTTACGTAGACTTCGCCGTGCTGAAAGGGGTTCATCGTTCCCGGATCGACGTTGAGGTAAGGGTCCAGCTTGAGCATGGCAACTTTTAAGCCTCGGCTCTCAAGAAGCATGGCGATTGCAGCAGCAGTCAGTCCTTTTCCAAGAGATGAAACGACTCCGCCGCTGATGAAGATGTATTTTGGCTGCATACAGATACCCTAGAAATTTGAAATAAACGTCCATTTTACCCATCACTGAGTTAAAACTCAAACGCGACTTGCAATGTATCAGGGCGATTGCATGAAAAAATTATTGACAAGTAATTGTTTGTGAGTGTGTTGTGTTTGTTCTTTAGATCGAATCGATGTATGAGGAGCTGGTTCAAAAAAACATTTGCGAAACTTTCTAAGAATAACGAAAAAACAACGGTTGTCTGCAAGCCAAGCCTTTAGCAACATTTACAGACAGAGTGGCTTTTAGAGTTTGTTTTAGAATCCCTATTTTGGCTTCCCGCATTTTTTGCAGCGGTTGCTAAAATCTTTAACCCATTCACTGCTATAACCTTCGGGCAAATTGTCCTGATTCGCTAAGGTTAGATCTTTGAAAGAATTAGTCTTTGTCACCACGCTAGCATTGACAGATCCACATATTCCGACCACAAGGAAAATGGAAAAGATAGTCTGTTTCATAATAACTCCTAAGTTTAGGCTCTGAACGGGGATGCTACAAATAGGAGGAATTCTCAACAAGAAAAAAGTTGATAGACTCTGAAATAATTAAAAAAAATTTAACTGTTTTTTTTGTTTTCATTTTCAGAATCTTATTGATTTCATTTTCAGATATCTTATAAAAAGATGGGTCAGAAGCTGAAGATCACTATAAACTCTTAAGGGGTCCTTATGTCAGTCTTAGAAGCTACAAAAAGAAGATATGTTCCTGTCAGTGTTTTCGAGTTATTTTCAATCGGGATCGGTCCATCTAGCTCTCATACAGTGGGACCGATGCGGGCTTCTTTGTTATTTGCCCAGGACTTGGTTGGAAAAGGGCACTTACCCCACCTGGCTTCTCTTACAGTTGAGCTGTTTGGTTCTTTGGCTATGACGGGAAAAGGACACGCAACAGATGTCGCTATTCTATTGGGGCTTGAAGGCTATACGCCGGATGGGGTCGACCCCAATGCTGTTAATAGTTACGTAGAGCGGATCAAAAATGAAAAAACACTTCATTTTTTGCAGAAGACAACCGTAGCTTTTGATATCGATACACAGCTTATTTTTCATAAAGGAAAGAGGTTTACCTATCATTCCAACGCGATCCGTTTTAAGGCTTTTGACTCCCGAGGCAATCTTCTGATCAGTGATATTTACTACTCAGTCGGCGGAGGGTTTGTCGTTTCTCAAGACCAAGTTCTTGAACCGGCTTTTACGACATCCTTGGAAGACCTTGTCCCTTATCCTTTCCAAACCTGCAAGGAGTTGCTAGAACATTGTAGCGCAGAAAACAAGAGCATTGCAGAGATCGTGTTAGAAAATGAAAAGACATGGCGGACCGAAGCGCAGATCCGCTTCGGAATCTTAAAGATCTGGAGCGTAATGCGCGAGTGTGTTAAAAGGGGTTTGCTCCAGGAAGGGATATTGCCTGGTGGTTTGAATGTCAAACGCCGAGCTGCCCAAATGCACCGGGAACTGGTTAAGAACGGCCCAGATCTTTCCGATCCCTCGGAGCTCTTTGACTGGGTCAGTTTATTTGCTTTAGCTGTCAATGAAGAGAATGCGGCCGGTGGGAGGGTCGTTACTGCACCCACCAATGGCGCTGCTGGCGTAATCCCAGCAGTTCTCCATTATTATGAAAAGTTCACGCCGAACCCAACAGACGAGGGGATTATGATTTTTTTCCTGACCGCTGCGGCGATCGGGATCCTCTACAAGGAGGGAGCCTCGCTATCGGCTGCAGAAATGGGTTGTCAAGGGGAAGTAGGGGTTGCCACGTCAATGGCTGCGGGGGGCTTAACTGCGGCCTTAGGCGGGACGAATGCACAAATTGAAAATGCAGCTGAAATTGGGATGGAGCATAATCTGGGGCTTACTTGTGATCCGGTCGGCGGTCTTGTGCAAATCCCGTGTATTGAAAGAAATACAATGGGGGCAATTAAGGCAATCAATGCCTCTCGGCTTGCTCTCCACGGAGATGGAGAACATTGTGTGTCCTTAGACCAGGTCATTGCCGCTATGCGACAAACTGGCGAAGATATGCAGTCCAAGTACAAAGAAACTTCAGAAGGCGGGCTTGCCCTGTTCGTCCCCGTTAATCTTCCTGAATGCTAGCTAAAGATGGGTTTTTCACTTCTTTTAGACCGATGCAAGAAAAAAATTTATCTCATTGGTTCTATATGGGTTGCATCTTTGCCAATGTGTCCGATATGGAAAGCCTCTACTAAGGAGCCCTAAATGGACCTGATACGATCGCCCCTTCAAAAAGTTCGAGAGCAGTACCAACCTCCTTTGCCTAAGGTACTATTTGATATTTGCTCTGTGCATTTAACCCCTTCTGGAAAAGATTGTGATTCTCAAATAGATGAGAACCTCCAAACTCATTTTCCCAACACGTTTGGGCAGCCTCTTTTAATTGCAAAGCTTGGAAAGTCCAGACATAGTCAAGTACTTCGCATTGGGGTCGTTCTTTCTGGGGGACAGGCAGCAGGCGGACATAATGTAATCGCAGGTCTTTTCGATGCACTTAAAAGGCTCCATCCTCAGAGCAGGTTGTTCGGTTTTCTTGGGGGGCCAGGAGGAATTGTCAGTGGTTCTTATCAAGAGCTCGAACTTGATACGATCAAACCTTATCGTAACCAAGGAGGATTTGACCTGATTGGATCTGGAAGAACAAAGATCGAAACTCCCGAGCAATTAACGGCTTCTTTAGAAACCATGGAGAAATTGCAGCTCAACGGACTTGTGATCATTGGAGGTGATGATTCGAATACGAACGCTGCTATTTTGGCAGAATACTTTGCTTCAAAAGGATGTCAGACAAAGGTAGTTGGGGTTCCAAAGACGATTGACGGAGATTTAAAAAACGAGCATGTTGCAATTCCCTTTGGTTTCGATACGGCCTGCAAAGTGTATTCGGAGATTATCGGCAATATTGCCCGCGATGCCCTATCGGCAAAAAAGTATTATCACTTCATTCGCTTAATGGGACGTTCTGCATCCCACATTGCATTAGAATGTGCTTTAGCTACCCACCCAACTTACACGATTATTGGCGAAGAAGTTTTTTCCGCAAAAAAAACTCTGAAGCAAATAACTAAAGAGATTGCCGATCTCATCTGCGCTCGAGCTACTTTAGGCAAACATTTCGGTGTTATTTTGGTTCCTGAAGGATTGATCGAGTTTATTCCGGAAGTAGGGACTTTAATCCGAGAACTCAATGGATTATTGGCGAAACACGAACGTCCTGATATTGCAACGGTATTGAGCATTCTTACGCAACCCTCTCAACAGTGCTTGAGTTCGTTTCCTGAAATGATTCAAAAGCAGTTGCTTTTGAAGCGAGATCCGCACGGCAATGTGCAAGTCTCGTTTATTGAAACGGAGAGGCTGCTCATGGAAATGGTTTCCGATGAGCTTGCATCTCGCTCCAAAGAGGGGAGCTATCAAGGAGAATTCAATGCAGTCCAGCATTTTCTGGGATATGAAGGGAGATCGGGATTTCCTTCAAATTTTGATTGCATATATTGTTATAGCCTTGGTTTTATTGCAGCATTGCTTATCGACTCGGGTCATTCTGGGTACATGTGTTTTGTCAAAAATCTTTTTTCTCCAGTGGATCAATGGCAAATTGGGGGAGTTTCTCTGACCTCTTTGATGAACTTTGAGGTGCGCAAAGGCCGGCTTAAACCGGTTATCCAAAAGACCCTTGTCGATTTAAAAGGGGTGTCGTTTCGCACTTTTTCGGAAAAAAGAAAGCTGTGGGGAATCGATGATTCTTTTTGTTTTCCGGGACCGATCCAGTTTTTTGGCGATGCAGCTTTAACTGATTCACGTCCTTTAGTATTAACCGATATTGCATGATGCTCAGCACTTGTCCAGAAAGCCGCGATCCCCTACGATGGGGATATGATCACGAGAACCAAAATTGTCTGCACGATCGGCCCAGCCTGTAATACTTATGAAAAGATCCTGCAGCTTATCGATGCAGGGATGAACGTCGCGCGTCTTAATTTTAGCCACGGCGTCCAAGAAGAACACAAAAAAGTGATCGACCTTTTAAAACAGGCAAGAAATGAGAAAAAGATCCCCCTTGCGATCATGCTTGATACAAAAGGCCCTGAGATTCGTGTGGGGAAGATCTGTAACGATCAGGTTCAGCTCCACAAAGGGCAAAGAGTAGAGCTAGTTAAGAAAGAGGTGATCGGCAATTCAAGCCAGATCCAGGTGACTCCCGGTGTTGCAATTGACGCGCTACATCCTGGAACCAAGGTCCTTTTTGACGACGGCTATATCATTTCGCACGTTGTGATTAAAGCAGAAAACTCTGTGGTCGTGGAGATTGATAACTCAGGGATTCTCAAAACTCAAAAAGGAGTTAATGTGCCAGGGGTTGATATCGATCTTCCTGCGATGACCCCCCAGGATATTGCGGATATCACTTTTGGCTGCGAGCAAGATATCGATGTGATTGCCGCCTCATTCATCCGTTCCGCAGAGCATATCTTTGAGATTAAGCGTCTTTTAGCAAAGAAGGGCAAATCAGATATTATCGTCATCGCTAAGATTGAGAATAGTTTAGGCGTTCGCAACTTCGATAGCATTGTCCAGGTTGCCGACGGTATCATGGTGGCGAGGGGAGATCTTGGTGTCGAGCTTCCTTTAAAACAGATACCCAAACTGCAGAAAATGATGATCCGAAAGTGCTACCAAGCAGGAAAACCGGTGGTCACAGCAACCCAGATGCTCGAATCGATGATCAAAAATCCAAGACCGACCCGCGCAGAGGTCTCCGATGTGGCCAATGCAATCTATGATAGCACTTCGGCTGTGATGCTCTCGGGGGAGACGGCAATGGGCCAATACCCAATTGAAGCGGTCGAAATGATGAAGAGCATCATCGACGAGAGCGAAAAGGACTTCAACTATCGGAATTTTTCCTTTCAAGACCCCCAGACCGATTACAGCGATGTGTCGACGTCGGTTGCTTTAGCAACTGTTAAAACTGCCTACAGTGTTAATGCGAAAGTGATCTTTGTCTTTACTAGCCGAGGATTTACTGCTCGACTAGTTTCTCGGTTTCGTGCAGAAATGCCTATCATCGTTTTGACGCCAGTAACTAAAGTATATCACCAGCTTGCCATGAATTGGGGAGTTATCCCTGTTGATCCAGCTCCAGCGGATAATGTGCATGATGCTTTGCAGATTGTGAACTTTTTTGCTTTAAAGAAGGGACTGGCAAGCTATGGAGACCTTGTCGTCGTCACAGCAGGTTCTCCATTTGGAATCAGTGGAACAACCAACATGATGCTTATCGAAAGGGTTGGAGATCTCCTTAGATCCTCAGAAAAGGGGGATCTATAAGGGATCGATCGAGACGATCCCTAAACTGCCTTCCAAACCCTACTGGCAGTTCATAAACTCGTTGATATTCTTCGATGCATCGCGCAGGCATGTCAGAAAAGAAATCCGCTGCATCTGAGGCGCCATTTCTGGAATTTCTGTCAAGTCGATGACTGCTGCTTTTAAGTAGCGGTCATTGGGGGTGATGATATCGTGGTTTTTGCTAATTAAATCGAGGAGTTGCTCTGCGTAGGTTTCCAGCTGGTCGCGCGTTGGGGTAAACTCAGGCTGTTTTTGCATTTTTGTAATTAAACTATCAACTTCCCCTTTAATTTTCTGAGCTTTAGACCAAACTACAGAGGTCTTAGGGTTTTTAGATGGTTGCGGGTGAGCAGCTGCCATAGAAACACTCCTTTTAGTTCTATTCTCTACTTTATTTAATATTTTAATAATCTGATTAATTAATCAACAAAATTAAAATATATATTTTTCTCACTTCCAATTAATTAGACATAAGCTTTTGAGATAAAATGCTCAAAGCGGCTAAAGGGGCTGTATCAACCCGCAAAATATTGCAGTGGAGGCGGACGCCTTGAGCTGAAAGGGAGTTTTTTAAAAAGAGCGTTTCTTTGGAATCGAATCCTTTTTCAGGTCCGATGAAGAAAATTGTGCAGGGCGTTTTAGGGAAAAGATCAATCTTAGCCAGTGCGGGTGCATCGGGCGAGGTGTCCCCGAAAAGTAAAAGCCCCTCGATTGGCTTCCACTGGAGGAGTGGCGGCTTAAAGAAAAGGGAAGGCAAGTCTAACCTTCCGCACTGTTTCATGGCAGAAATCGTGAGTTGGGACATCCTTTTCAATTGATTTTGACTAAATTCATTCTTTTCGCTCAATAGACCAGGAAAAAGCCAAAACTCAGTCGCATCGAGCTCTGTTGCTTTCTCGAGGATGTATTCAAGGCGGTTGAATCGGGGGATCGCCTGCGCTAGGATCAGTTTGGGTTTAAAGATTTTTTTATTGATAACTCGTGAGATTGTAAGATCTGCACGGCATTTTCCTAAGCTCGTGAGAGTTGCTTGGGCAAGTTGGTTCTTTCCATTGACAAGTTCCACATGATCGCCAATGCGTGCCCGCATCACATGACACAGGTGGTGAAATTCGGTGTCTTGAAGGAAAACTGTCTCCTCCGGATTGAGGGGTTGTTCGACGAAAAACCGCTCATGAGGCATGGCAGACAGCCTTTCTCAAAATATCGGATAAGTTGTTCGAGCAAAGGCTTCCAGAGCGCCTTTTGAGCTCATGGATATCAACGACCATGAATGTAGCTTGTTTTTTGAAGTGGGCTTCGATTTCACAACACTCAGAGAAGTTAAAAATTAGTTTAAAACGGTAATCAGTGACCAAGAGATCAGCAAAGCAGTTGTAGGGGATCACTTCCATGTTCTTTATTTTGACTAGATCGTGAAAACAGCTTGGAACAAAAAGGGTAAAGGATTCCTGAGGATAGATCAATCGGAACGTCGATAGATGGGAAAGAAGGTCCAAGAAGTTTACCCGGTTTTGAGGAAAGAAAATGGCAATGCTTTCATGGCGAAAAGGGCGTTTGATCACATCAAGAGATTGTAATTTCCAACGGTTGTGCACCCACAACCACTGCTCGGGATTTTGGCGAATGCTATCCTCTAAAAGAGAGAGAGAGTGCCTCATCATCCGATCGATTTCCTGCTCGATGGGCGCATCCCGATTTGGCCAGATTGGATCGGAGTAATGGATGATGTAGCGCCCTTCAACCCTCTTGGTTGTTGCAACGATGATCGGGCTTCCTGTTCGATGGGAGAGGATAGCGGGAATAGGAGAGGTGTAGGCTATCCTGCCGAAAAATGGGGAGCAGTATCCGCTGTCCGGTCTGCCCTGGTCTCCCACAATGCCGAGGAACGATCCTTTTTTCAGTCCTTTCAATCCCTCCCTGACCGCATTCTGAGGAGCGATGATCCTTCCTCCGAATTTCTCACGCATCTTGAGGACGAAGCGATAGAGATAAGTGTTTTTCACAGGCCTGCCAATGGCAATGCCAGGCATTCGATTTGTTCCCTCGAGAAAAAGGATTTCCCAATTAGCCTGGTGCCCGCAAAAGAAGATAACGGGTTTCCCTTCTTTCATCAACCGATCAGCAATCTCAGGGTTCTGGCAATGGGCAATCCGCTTGATCTTTGTTTCGGATGCAAGCTTTGGATATTCTAGACATGTGATCATCAAATTTTCAAAAGAAGCCTTTGCAAGCTTTTGGATATCAAATTTTTGCAAGTTAAGATTGGTTGCTAAAGACAGGTTGCTAAGGGCCCGTTTGCGGTAGCTTTTGAGCAAGTAAAAGGCTGCTCTGCCAAGCCATGTGCCAAGGCAATGGATGGCGGGGTAGGGGAGCCAGCGAATTGGCCAAGTCAAGACCAAAATGATCAGGTAGCTCAAATAATGCATATTCATGCGTGAGAGTACCAGAAAAGAGGATTGTTTTCGAGCACAATTGCCCTATTTTTTATTTGGTTAGATTGAAACTGTTAGTGGGCAAAAAAATAAAAAAATAAAAGACCTTGAAAAAGTAGGGAAAAGCAGGAAGCCTCTATTGATCAGATATTGTTTGAAAAGTAGACTGAATGATCTGTTTAAGTTGATTCGGGAAGTCGAGATGCTTTATCGATGCCCGAATCCGCAAACTTGATGCAGCTGTTTTGAATGTGCTGGCAGCTCGCTGGATTGCGAGCGCGATGCTGTGAGGATCCTCTAAATTATCAATGGTTGTTCCTGAATAAGGTTGGAGCACTTCGTGGCCTCCATTAGTCTTAGAAGAAATGACGTAGAGGCCCATTGCAAGTGCTTCGACGGTTACATTGGCAAAGGGGTCATAGGAAGAGGGAATTGCCAGTGCGTCGGCCAGTTGGTAAAAGCGACGGATGTCGGATCGCTGTCCTAAAAAACGGATGGATTTCCCCAATCCTAGGTGTTGGGACAGCTGCTTAAAGTATCCGAGGTTTTTTTCTTTGCCGATGACGCAAAGCTGGACGGGCATCGTTTTTATAAGGCTCATCCCTTTCAAGAGATTTTCGAGCCCTTTTCTTCTGTAGTTATGCCCGATAAAGAGGAGCTGAAAAGCTTGTGAGTCGAGGAATAGTTCCGCGATGAGCTCTTTCCTTTTTTCTTCCCATTGTTCGAAATCGGGGAGCATTTCAGACCACTCGACCCCGTTATGGACGACCTCAATCTTTTCAGAAGGGGTGTTGTAGAGTTCGAGGATTTCATTTTTGACCATCTGGGAATTGGTGAAAAGCTTACGGAGCTTCCGGTTCTCAAAAGACTTTTTTTCAATAGCAAGGAGGCTGTTATGAAGGGGGTTCAACCTAAAGCTCAGCGATTTTAATCCCCCTTCTTTTTTTTTCCGATGGCGCAAGAATGCGGCATGGACCCCATTTCCTGCACGGATGTGCGATTGTTCTGAATTTCTATCGAGCCCAAACACAATTGGCGTTGGACGGTCCTTTAGGAAGCTCCTGCACATCTGGTCGAAGCGTTGGACATTTAAGTAACTGAATGGGGTATTGATCGGAAAAGAGATGATCTCAAGACGCTCTGAGATAAAAGGAGCTTTAACGTCACCTGTTGTGAGAAGGGTAACAGCGGAGCCTGACTTACAAAAGGCCTCAGCGATTTCCCATGCATACTTTTCGAGGCCGCCTTTACTGTCGAGTCGGCTTTTAAGGATCGTAACAGCCGGACAGTCCATATTTATTTAGGGGAAATTGAGCTAGTTTCGTGAACTTCAATGGTGTTCTCTTTAAGGAAGATGGCAAGATCGAGCTTGGCATCTTCATTTTTAAAGAGCTGAAAGCGGTTCATGTAACTGCGGAACCGGTTGCGCAGGTATTCTTCGCGCATTGCAGGCTGCAGGAGCCGTACCTCATCATCAGAAACATTGGACATGAGTGCGTGGACATAGTCGTCCTCAAGCTGTCTAGGATTAATGAACTCGATGCTCCATTCTAGAAGGCTCCTTTCCCATTTGGATGAAACAATGATTACGATCTGCATCATATTTTCTACAGTTTCTACGAAGAGGCGGTCGACTCCATTGGCATATAGAGGCATCGAAATTAATTTGACGCCGTACATCTGTTTAATCACTTCGCCGACTGTAAGGCTAATGGTACCAGGGTTCAATGTAGCAAGAGTCTTTTCGGGAAAAAAAAGGACGACAGGGATCGGTTTTTCAACCGCGAGTAAATTGCAGCGAATAAAATCGATCCTGAGCGCTTGAGCACGGGGATCATCGATTTCGAGCGGCGTATCAGAAAGAATGGGGATGTTGATTTGCTTCCATTGGTCGGGAACATAGTAGCTCACAACATCGCTTCGAGAGATGTTTGCGTTATTGGCGAGTGTATCGAGCTGGGTTTTATTAATGTCGTTGAGATTGAATGTGATTCGTTGCTCTTTGAGTTTCAAGCGTTTGATCACCTCTTCAGGACCACTGACTGACAGAGACAACTGGTATGGCCATACATCGAGGAATTGGTATCCTCGCGGCGGTTCTCCGATGGGCTGTGTGATAGTAATGGGGATTTGTTCTGTTACGAGCTTAGCCATTCGCACGACAAAATTAGGGTGGTAGACGCGGCTTATCCCCTTGGAGACATCAATTTCAGGATTCAACGAGACTAGATTGTTTTTTGAGATCGTTGCAATCCATTCGTCCGGCTTATCCGTCGCATCGAGCACTACCTCCAAGTCATAGGGGGTGAGCTCATCAAGGATGGTTTTATTCCCTACAAGGGTTAAAGTGATTTTCTTAGCAAGGCGTCCGTTGGATTGCATTCCTTCAATGGTTTTTCCATAGGGGATATTGATAACGCGAACGGGGATGGTGCTGATATTGCGCGTAGCAGTCAAAGTCTGATTGACGACAAGCCAAATGACCACAGCTAAAATAAGCGCAACTAACTTGCGGGCCCAATGCACGATAAAGAACTTATAGAAAAGAGTTTTCACTGTTTAATCCATTCCCGTAAGTTAAATTGGCTCTTAAAGTCTTGCTTTGGAGGGGGAGTAAAAATACTCCGGATGATCCCTTTGAATCGGTCGCTTTTTACGCCTGGAGTCATGACGCCATCTCGGGCAATAGAAACCTTTCCAGTTTCTTCTGAAATTACAATGATCAGGGCGTCGGTCAGTTGACTTGCTCCAAGACCCGCGCGGTGCCTTGTTCCCATGGAACGGGTCAGCTGGGAGCTGTCTTCAGCAAGCGGCAAAATGACAGCAGCGGCAAGGATCGTTGTATCGCGGATAATCACAGCTCCGTCATGAAGAGGTGTCGTCGTGGCAAAGATGGATTCTAGGAGCTCAGAAGAAAAATTGGCATTGATAATCACCGCTTTGTTTGCAAATTCATCCAGAATATCTTCATTTTGCAAAACGATCAAAGAACCAATCCGCTTTTCAGACATCCGATAGACAGAATTGGCCAACTGGTCTAGAAACTTGTCAAATTCGGTCATTTCCTTATAGCGTTTTCCCTTCAAGCTCAATTTTGAAAGGGCAACTCTGAGCTCGGGCTGGAAGATGATCAAAATCGCAATAACCGCAACGTTACCAATCAGGAGCATGATCTTATGCAGGATGGGCAAGTTAAGCCAAGAGGAAATGGCAAAGATCAGCAAAAATGCGAGCATCCCCAGTACCAAATCCATTGATCGGGTTTTCCAAAAAAAGGAAAGGAGGTAATTAAGTATAACAGTGATGATAATGATCTCAAAAAGAGGAGTAATCCCGTGGAACAGGGCGCCCATAAACCTTGCCAATTCATCGATTAAAAAACCATTGTAACGAATTTCCTTGTGAAGAACAACGCCATTTTTCCAAATGAGGGGGCAAGTTGGGTTAAATATAAGAACTGATCAAATCTGTTGTTTAATTATTAAAAAAATGATGTATGATGGGTAGACTTCAAGAATTGGGGGATTTTATATGGATGTTGTCTTGCTATCCCGAATCCAGTTTGCGCTGACAAGCGCATTTCACTACATCTATCCGCCTCTAAGCATTGGCATTGGTCTGATGCTCGTGATTTTTGAGGGGATCTACATGAAAACAAAGAATCCTCTCTATAAGGAGATCACCAAGTTTTGGGTAAAGATCTTTTCTCTTACGTTTGCTCTAGGTGTTGCGACAGGTGTTGTCCAGCTATTTGGTTTCGGGACTAACTGGGCCCGTTATTCCCGCTACGTCGGCGATGTGTTTGGCAGCGCATTAGGGGCTGAAGGGATATTTGCCTTCTTTTTAGAGGCGGGTTTTCTCGGCGTTATGCTTTTTGGATGGGAAAGATGCAGTCCTAAGGTCCACTATTTTTCAACGATTTGCGTAGCATTAGGGGCCCATTTCAGTGCTGTGTGGATCGTCGTTGCCAATTCCTGGATGCAGACTCCTACAGGTTTTAAAATTGTAGGGGAAGGGAGCGATGCAAAAGCTGTCGTTACCGACTTTTGGCAGATGATCTTTAATCCCTCTTCTGTCGACCGGCTTGTCCATGTCATATTCGGATGCTGGCTTTCAGGTATTTTTCTGGTAATGAGCATCAGTGCCTACTACTTCTTAAAAAAGAAGCATGTCGATTTTTCTAAAGTGACAATGAAGCTCTCGTTGATCGCAGCCGCGGTTGTCCTAGCCCTGCAGCTCATTTCCGCAGATAGTACAGCCAGGGGTGTTGCCCTCAATCAGCCAGCTAAGCTTGCTGCAATGGAAGGGGTGTACAAGACTCAACCAGAAGCTCCCTTAACGATCATTGGTTGGGTAGATCAAGAAAATCAAACAGTCAAAGGGATTAAAATCCCTGGCTTATTAAGTTTGTTAACTTATAGAAATACTAAACAGCCTGTAGCGGGGTTGGAGCAGATCGATAAAAAAGACTGGCCTCCTGTGCAAGTAGTCTTCCAAACCTACCATGTGATGATTTGGATGTGGGGCCTGATGGCTCTTGTAACCATTGCAGGAATTTGGGCGTCCTGGAAAGGGGTACTTGGAAAGTCCAAAGCGATCCTATGGGCAATAATCGCATCAGTTGGTTTTCCCCAAATCGCTAATCAGGTCGGTTGGATGACTGCAGAGATAGGAAGGCAGCCCTGGATCGTTTACGGTCTTTTAAGGACGCATGAAGGTGTTTCTTCGTCAATTGTGGCATCTCAGGTCTTTAGATCAATCATCTTATTCATCGTTATTTATCTGTTGCTCCTTTTCCTCTTTCTCTATCTTCTCGACCATAAGATCAAGCAAGGTCCTGATGCTGTTGAAAACCCAAGATTAGAAAAACAGCCCATTTATAGAAATCCATTTAAATCTTCGCCCGGAGGAGAAAAATGAGCGAACCAATTTTAGCCCTCTTATGGTATTACATCGTTGGCCTTTGCGTGATTTTTTATGTCGTCCTGGATGGGTTTGATTTAGGTGTTGGCATTCTCCACTTTTTTACAAAGAAGGATGAGGATCGCCGAGTCTTTTTAAATGCAATAGGTCCTTTTTGGGACGGGAACGAGGTGTGGCTAGTCATTGTTGGCGGCGCTCTTTTTGCTGGATTTCCGGATGTCTATGCAACCCTATTTTCCGGCTTTTATGATCTGTGCATGATTTTGCTCTGCGGCCTAATTTTCCGAGCTGTTGCTATCGAATTTCGCAGTAAACAGGCATCGAAGAGATGGCGTCAAATTTGGGATGTGGTCTTTTGCGCTGCAAGCTTTGTGATCAGTTTTGGCATCGGCCTTGCCTTTGGAAATTTAATCGAAGGCGTTCCATTGGACGAACACAAGGATTTTATTGGAAGCATGGAGGTCTTTTTGCGCCCTTACCCTTGCCTCATCGGCCTGTTCACATGTTCTCTTCTTACGATGCACGGTGCGATTTTTTTAGCGATTAAAACGGAAGGGAAGCTCCATGAAAGGCTTCGCCGCTGGGTTAAAAAGTGCGTTCTTGTGTTCCTCAGTATGTATGTGATTACAACCGTTGCAACCTGTTGGGTTCAGCCCCATATGGTATCTCGGATGCTTGATCAACCCTGGTGGTTCTTAGTTGCAGCCGCTGCTGTATTAGCTATTCTTAATGTACCCAGAGAGTTTTTCCATGGAAGAGATTTTATGGCATTTTTATCTTCAAGCCTTGGGATCCTATTCCTCTTCTGCCTTTACGGGGTCGGAATGTTTCCAGTCCTTGTCCGATCAACCATTGATCCTGTAAACCATAGCCTGACCTATTTGAACGCAGCATCTTCGTCGCTTACATTGAAGGTACTGCTAATCATTGTTGCCATCGGTATCCCCCTTGTGCTAGCTTATGGCACAATGATCTACCGGATCTTTAAAGGCAAAGTCAGGCTCGGCCCAAATAGCTATTAACCCAATTTGTGATGCCCTTTATCAAAATTAACCCTTATTTTGTAGCTATCAAATTTTTATTAAAAATGAGATCTCATACCACGTACTGATAACTGTTGCGATTCTGTTAGTCGAGCTGCCCCTCTACTTTCTTTAACAAAAGCTGGGTTGGATAATCTTTGGGAAACTTCTTTGCAATCGATGCTAACAAATCATGCGCCTTTCTAAGATCATTTCCTTCCATTGCGGCAAATGCTTCGCAGAATAGGGTGCACAGTAAGATTTCGTCTTCTGTAGGCGCGATCTCTTTTTCCTCTCCTAATTTGCCAATAAGTTCATAAATTTTAATTGTTTGAGCCTTTCCTTTCACCAATATAACATCAAGCGGTCGAACGATGAATTGATCATCGAGCTGTTCGTAGACGTGCTCACTGATAAGGATAGAGGTATGGTAGACCTTATCGATAGCCTGAAGTCGAGAGGTAATGTTAACAGCATCCCCTATAGCCGTATAGCTCATCCGCTCTTGTGTTCCGATATTTCCAACAATCGCCATTCCGGAATTGATTCCAAATCGGGTCGCAAATTCTGGTAAGCCCTTTTCTTTGTGTTTTTGATTTAATTGCACTATCATTGCTTTGCAATGCAGGGTGGCTGTGCATGCTTTGGCAGCATGATCAGAAATGGGGAGAGGAGCCCCCCAAAATGCCATGATCCCATCACCTAAAAATTTATCGATAGTTCCGTTGGATCTCAGAATGATTTTTGACATTTTATCAAAATACTCAGAAAGAAGCTCCGATAGGAGATCGATCGAAAGCGACTCAGCAATGTCGGAAAATCCTGTGATATCTGAGAAAAAAATTGTTAGGTTTCGTTTTTCTCCTCCCAGGAGGATCTCCTCTTTTTTCTGGAATAGGTCTAGAACGATCTCTTTTGGGATATACTTAGCAAATGAATAGACTGCACGCCTTAGCGCAGCAACGGCATTTTTGATTAATAGGATCTCTTTGATGTGCGATTTTATTCGCAGATTACTCTTCAAATCCAGGCTTCCTATTTTATCGAGTTCCTCGGAAAGTATAGCGATTGGAAAAGAGATTTTTTGTGCATACTTGACAACAATAAAACTTGTTATAATTAGAATGCATACAACAATGAGCAACAGTTCCTTTTGCATTAGAAACGTTTCTCCTAAAAAATCGTTAAGAGGAACGACAATGATAATTCTCCAGTTTTCATTAAAGGCAGGAGGGAGCTTAGTAATAAAGGTAAGATGTTTCCTCTGATTGCGGGGGATAATAACAAGCGATTCATCCTGATTTTTCTTCATATATTGTTTAAAAATATCGGGTATAATGGACGCTAATTCCCCCTGATTTTTTTCATTGCCTAGCAGGCTCATTGGGGCAAGGATCTTCCCTCGGTTGTCAACAATAAACACTTTTCCTGTTTTTCCAATTCTTTGCTGCTCGATAAACTGTGACAAAAAGATCAGAGGGAGATCAATGCCCACAACTCCTGTAATTTTGCCATCGGCATTGACGATCGGGTAGCTGATCGAAACTCCTAGTTCCTCCATGAAAATAAAGGGATAAAGGCCTGTCCAAAAAATGTCGTTTGTTTTCATAGGGCCCACATACCAAGGACGATTTTTAACATTAAATGAAGCTATCGAAAAAAATTCTTTAGCAAGCTCATTAAAGTGTTCATCCATATAGGATCTAGTTTCCGTGGGGGGGCTCGAACTCATATCGATATAGGTCAAAGAATAAGCAGTTTTTGAAGGCAAAAATTTTAATGGATCTGAGGAAAAGGTCTTTGAATTGACAAAAGAACGGTTATAGCTTCCGATAAAGTTCCCATTATCCAGACCTACAAAGATATTGGCAAAATTATGGTTGTTTTTTACGACATTGAGCAAAAATGAAGTCAGTTTTCGATTTTCAATGGAGAGATCTCCAAGGGCTTGAAAGTAACAGGCGCTTACTTGCACGGTCTGTACAGAACTGTGGACCATTGCTTCTAGTTTCTCATTGATGGTTGCTACTGTACGTTTTGCGATTCCCTTGGAAAAGGTGAGATCGGAAGAATATTGTTTGGAAAAGCCAAATGCCCCTACAGAGCAAAATGAAATCAAAATCAACATTAAAAAGAGAGTCAAGATATAGACTTTAAAAGACCATGACCTGCGAAATAATAAAGAAAATCGTTTCTTCATTTTCCTCGACCTTCCTCAATCCTCTTTAAATAGATCTGAGTGGGATAATCGTCAGGGTGTTCTTTGGCAATTTCAGAAAAGAGGTTATAAGCTCTATCAAGATCTTTCTCCTGTATCGCTTCAAAGGCCGCGGCAAATGCCTGGCACAGTTTCTTCTTCTTTAAGTCTGCTTGGATCTCTTGTTCACCTTCTATAACACCTGCAAGTTCGTAAATCAGGGTCTTTCCCTTGTTTTCCTTTAAAACAATGACATCCAGGGGTCGGACAACAAAATTACTTCCAAGCGTTTCATACGTCTCTTGGCCGATGATGATAGAAGTATGATAAAGCTTGCTTTCTGTTTGCAGGCGATTTGCTACGTAAGCGGCATTGCCGACGGCTGTGTAATTCATCCTCTCATCTGTGCCGATATTCCCGACGATCACAGTTCCTGTATTAATTCCGAAACGGGTTTGGAACTCAGGGAGTTGAGATGCGCGCCTTATTGCGTTTAGTGAAGAGATGGCAGCTAGGCAGCGGAGGGAGGTGATACAGGCCCTTTGCACATGGTCCTTCAATTCGATCGGTGCGCCCCAAAAGGCCAAGATCCCATCCCCGATAAATTTATCAATTGTTCCATGTGATTCGAGGATAATTTTCGACATGACATCAAAGTATTCGCCTAAAAGATTTGTTAGAAGGTCAATGGGTAGGGCCTCTGCAATTGAAGTAAAATTGTTAATATCAGAAACGAAGATTGAGACCTTTTTCTTTTTCCCTCCAAGGGTAATTTCTTCACGGTTATCGATAAGGTCCTTGACGATTTCTTTGGGGAGATATTTGCAAAAAGACTTGATGACTCTTCGGATCGATGCAATCGCCGTATTAATCTGTCGAATTTCATTGATCTTGGAGAGAATCCTTGTTTCACTTTGCAGTTCAAGCTGACGGATATTATCAACCTCGCTGGCAAGTTTTCTAATCGGTGAGGAGACTTTTTTTGCAAAATAGATCACAACAAAAGCAGATAGAAATAAAATCCCAATAATAAATAATAAAACCTGCTTCTGCACGATAATCAGCCCAGCGAAGAAATCATCTGCAGGAGCAATTGCCATAATATACCAATCGCCTCCAAAGACCTCGGGAAGCTTAGAAATGTAACTCAAGTATTCGATCCCTTGGTATTTAGTAATAATGTCAGGGGAGGGCATATTATTGGAATGCCGTCGAAATAGCGCGGAAACAATTTCCGAATCAGTTTTTGAGCTTATCCGAGCAGGAGTTGGAACGATAATGTTGCCGGTATTATCAGTAATGAATACCTTTCCATGTGCTCCGACCTTCTGATTTGCGACAAAGTTATCCAAAAACTCCATCGTTAAGTCGATGCCAATGACTCCGATCAGGTCTCCTTTTTTATGATCAACCGATTTAGCTGACGGTTTTAACAAAGTAGAATTCCCAGCTTGTGCCGTTGAGTGGGCATAGATTGGATTTCCGATTGAAATTCCTCTTTCGGTATCAGGAAGAAAAGAATAAAATCCAGTCCAAAAAAGTGAGTGAGCTTTTACAGCTCCGTCATACCAAGGCCGCAATCGGGAATCGTAATTCAAGCTCTTGATCTTTTCTTGACCGACCTGTTTAAACTCATTGTTCAGATAATACCAGGTGTCGGTTGAGGGACTAACAGACAAGTCTACAAATCGGAGCATAAACGCGGCCCCTTCAGGCAAAGGCTTTAAAGGGTCTGTTATATAATTTTTTTGATCGGCAAACTCTAGGGACAAGACTCCGATGAATCCGCCATTGACTAGCCCAATATAAAAATTTGAAAAATTCTTATTATACTTGATCACGCTAGATAAGTAAGCAAGCATAGGCTCATTTTGAAGGGTGAAAGGGACGAGGTCTGGAAAAAAGCCGGCAGCGATCCGAGCCACCCGTTCAGAAGCTAGTGCAATATCTTGAAATTTTTGGCTCACAATCGCAGAGCTTTGCTCGGCCACCTCTTTTGAGAATTCTAAAATCGTTTGGTAGTCTCTAGATCGTGTAAATGAAATGACAGAAAGAAAGGAGATGCAGATTAGCGTAAGAAAAAAGGTCAGGATATCGATTTTTAGTGTCCTGGGACGGTTCCATAGGTTGATCAATGTCCTTTTCATTAAATTGTACAAAGCCGAGTGAATAGAAAATGTTTTTTAGATTTTTTTTTCGGGGAAGGTAACGATAGATTCATAGCAAAGGAGGAGATGGTTCACGCCGTTCATAGCGCGGTGCGGCTTCCCTTCTTTAGGCAGCAATAAAGCTGTTGCGATTTTATCTTTGGAGCAGCCTGTTACCCAAGGGTATTTTCCCTCGCCGAGCTGCGTTTTATGGATCGCTTTAGCCCAGTACATGGAAGCAAGATCGAGCCAGTGGTAAGGCCATAGGAGCTTTTCCTGCGTATCCGCGTCGATCAACTGGGAAAAGAAGACCCGGTCAAACGAGGGGTTTTGACAGATGAAGACGGCTTCACCCCGCTTAACATCATGTTTTTCGAATAACTTAATGATGTTCTCTCCAACAGATTTTGGAGGAGAAGCTTGGCTGACCTCAACCCATGAGAAGCCGTTGACCTGAAGGCTTGCAGGATCGCTTTTTTCCCACTCTTTAAAGGACGCAAAAATATGGGATTGAAACTGATCTTTCAGTTCCCCAGTGCGCACATCGATGATTTTAAATGCGATTTCGATGATCCGGTGCTTCATCGCATTCAAACCGTTAGTTTCTGAATCGAGAAAGATTCCCAGCACAAAAAATTCCTTAAAGGTTAGTTAAATCTTGAACATGCACTAAAGATTGGTATAACAAGAAGCTGGAGCAATTTTCAATATAAATTCCTACCTCTTGTCTGTTGTCCAAGAGTAAGACGCAGATACAGGGGATATCTCCTTGCTCGAGGCTGATGACCGAGAATTAAAGCCGGTCTATACTGAGGGGCTTGTCGAGTTGATATATATTTTAAAATTAATTAAATTGGAAATACATTTTAAGTTTTTCCAATTAATAAAAGGGAAGGAGCTGTTTCAGAATTAGGCTTCTTATAGAAGCGAACCCGCCATAATTGAGGGGGCAGTTTCTGAGTCATCTGAACAAGGGCCTTCTGTTCCATCTTCCCCTCCCCATGTCCTGGATAACAGGTGATACTGATCAGCCCTCCAGATTTCACAAGCACCAGTCCTTTTTTGACACTTTGCAAGGTCGTTTCAGTCAAGGTCGTTAATTGTTTGTCTCCCTGAGGAAGATAACCTAAGTTATACACAATCAAGCCAATAGGTTTTTCACTCGCCAAGCGAGGAAATTGAACATGTGATTGGTGAAAGAGATGAATGCGATTTAGCTGTTCCGCGGTAAGGTGAGCCTGAAGAAGCTGTTGCGTTTTTACTAGGGCTTCGATTTGGATATCCAGAGCGATAATAGATCCCTTGAAGCCGATCATTTGCGCAAGTCTTAGAGTATCTTTTCCTCCTCCACAGGTCGCATCGATGATGGAATCATTCTCATTAACGACTCTCACCCATTGCTCAAACGCAAAGCTTAAATGGGAGGACTCGAGATGGAGTTCGTTTAGTTGGTTTTTATTAGTTGTCATGTGGGAGTACTCTAACTTAAAGTCTTGAAAACTGAAATAATTAAATGACTGGAGTTTGGACTAATTTCGCACCGAAACGGCGCAAAATTAGTCCAAATATGAATTTAAGCAGCTTCTTCTAATGACCTATGTCGTCCTGGGATTTTTTCAAATCCGGAGTGTATTTAGGCCTTGTACGATAAGTCTCCCTTCGGTCGACTTACCCTAAAATTGTTTTTCATATCATCATACCTCTTGGCATTCCTTGGTTTGTCATTTTATTCAGCACAGCAGCTTTGAGTCTCAACTTAATTTCTTGGTTGTCAATACGCTTGCTAAAAAGATGAGGACCAAATACTCCCTTAAATCGAGAAAATGCCGTCTCTGCTAACGATCTTTTGTGGTACCCTATCAGTTTTTTCCAGATTTTCATGGCCTCTTCATCATTACCCAGTCCAATAATCTGACAAACCGCATCGTTTCTCGCTTTCTGCCATGGCTGCTCTTCCACATTAAATACAGCTCCCTCCCGTGGAGGAACAATCAATTTCTGCCCTTTTCGGTATGCTGCTTTATAGCAATCCCATGTGTCATAACCTGAATAATGGGTTTTTCAGATGAGCATCAGTGTGCTGTCCAACCGCTCTAAATTCAAAGAGGGTTTTTTCGGTGTGAATAATTGCAGCCCCCGTTCAAACAACTTTTTCCCGATTTGCGCTGAAATGTACCCTTTATCTCCGAATAATTTTCCGAAAACACCTTTAGAAAGCGTCTCAACCATCAAGACATCAGAAACATTTCCTGAAGTCAGCTGAAAAGCCAAAATCTCTCCTTTGTC
>CAZOKX010000015.1:0-36630 GCA_964580785.1 uncultured bacterium | reverse complement strand
TATGTCTTTAAATTTTTAGGCGACACTTCGTCGCAGATTTGTTACCCAGCTTTGAGCCAGGCCGATAAATGACGGTAGTTCGCAGTAGCTCGAAAGAGGTGCTTTCCATTATGATTTTGGAGAGTTAGCTGATGGAGCAGTCTCATAAGATGCGGCTTTCCGCCTCTAGATATTTTGATATAGGGGGCAAGTTCGATTAATAATTAGCACTTCACCTGCAAGTTTGCTAATTCCATCCGAAAGAAGATTGCAGAATAAGAGAAAAATCTCTAAACTCGAGTTTTGTAGCCCGAACTTTGGGCTTAGTTTATTGGAAATCGCCCCAGATTTTGGGGCAAGATTCTGCGAAATAAACCTAAAGTTCCGGTTCTTCATCGACTGATAGAGGATAAAAAGTGCTTACCGAAAATCTTTCACAAGAGATCCGCCGAACACTACAGACAGCCCTTGAGGAAGACCATGCAGAAAAAGGTGTGCCTTTTCAAGCCTGTCTATCCAGTGAAACAGCAGCAAAAGCATCCCTTTTATTGAAGCAACCTGCACGCATTGCAGGACTTATAATCCTCCCTATTTTGTGTCAAATTCTGGATAGCAAGCTTGGCGTACGCCTTTTTGTTGAGGATGGATGCACCTGCAACCCTGGCACCGTCCTTGCAACTATCGAAGGAAGCGCCCTCTCTATTTTAGCAGGAGAACGAACTGCACTTAATCTCATTCAATATGCATCCGGGATTGCCACAGTGACAGCAGAGTACGTCGACGCTGTTAAAGGGTTTGCTTGCGACATTTTAGATACACGCAAAACGCTACCTGGGCTTCGCGCCATCCAAAAGTATGCAGTCCTGGTCGGAGGGGGCAAAAACCACCGGTTCTATCTAGAAGATCGATTTTTAGTTAAGAACAACCACATCAAACTGCTTAAAGAGACCAGTTCCACACCTGTTGCAGAAGCGATCCACCGAGCAAAAATCTTACAACCAGGCATCAACGTAGAAGTCGAAGTAAGCTCGCTTTCCATGCTGGAAGAGGCGCTCGGGGCACAACCTCAGGTGATCCTTCTAGATAACATGAGCGTTGACGTTGTCGCAGAGGCCGTTAAAATCAATGGCGGCAGGGCCTACCTTGAAGCATCTGGAGAAATTAGTCTTGCACAAGCGGCTAGCTATGCCGCAACAGGCGTCAACGGAATTTCGATCGGGGCCTTGACGCAATCCGTCCATGCAATTGATATGAGCTTAAAGGTGTAAATGGAGCTCTCAAGTATTTTCCCATATCCGACTCTATCATCATCGATACTCGATTTCATCAACCCCCATTTAATGCTTGCCGGGCTGCATGAGATCCAAAAAGAAACCGCTTCAAAACCATAATTTTAGGAGAAAAACCATGTCTAGTACACCAAAGGAACTCATTTTTGAAGAAGAAGCCAGAAACAAGCTGCGCGAGGGCGTGGACAAACTTGCCGATGTCGTTGGCGTTACTCTTGGACCTAAAGGGCGCAACGTCGGACTCCAAGCTTCTTGGGGCGCTCCAACAATCACTAACGATGGAAACAGCATTGTTAAAGACATCGAGCTGAAAGACCAATACGCCAATATGGGCGTATCAATGGGTAAGGAAGTGGCTAGCAAAATGAAAGAGATCTCAGGCGACGGAACAACATCGAGCATCCTCATCCTCCGAGCGCTCGTCCAAGCTGGCGTCAAAAACATCGCGTCTGGATCAAGCCCCATTATATTAAAGCGTGGCATGGAAAAAGCTGTTGATGCGATCGTTAAAGAGATCGAAAAAACCGCTATCTCCATTAAAGAAGAAAAAGAAATCCTGAACATCGCGACAGCTTCCGCATCAGGCAATTCTAACATCGGAGAGCTCATCACTAATGCGATCCAAAAGGTCGGCAACTCGGGCGTAATTACAATTGAAGAGGGCAAAGGGACCCAAACAACCGTTGAAATGGTCGAAGGGATGCAATTTGACCGCGGCTATTCCAGCGCCTACTTCTGCACTAATGCAGAAGCAATGACTGTTGAAATGAGCAATGCGCGCCTGTTGATCACCGACAAAAAAATCTCTTCCGTCCAAGAAATCCTGCCCATACTGCAAGCTATTGCTTCAACAGCAACAGAACTGCTGATCATCGCAGAAGATATCGAAGGAGATGCCCTTTCTACACTCGTTGTCAATAAATTGCGCGGCACACTGAAAGTCTGCTCTGTAAAAGCACCAGGATTTGGAGACCGGCGCAAAGTTCTCCTACAAGACCTAGCTATCCTCACAGGAGCGACCGTCGTTTCCGAAGAAACAGGCATGGCCCTCAAAGATGCAACCGCTGCCGTTCTCGGCTCTGCGGAAAAAATTGTCGTCACAAAAGAAAAAACGACAGTGATCAACGGAGCTGGAACAAAGGATGAAATCCAGGCGCGAATCAAACAGATCGAGGCAGAAATCGCCGTTACAACGAGCTCCTACGACAAAGAAAAACTCGAAGAGCGGAAAGCAAAGCTGTCCGGTGGTGTTGCCGTTATCCGCGTCGGCGCTGCGACAGAGCCAGAAATGAAGCAGAAAAAGCAAATGTTCGAAGACTCTTTGAATTCGACACGAGCTGCCATTGAAGAAGGCATTGTCATCGGCGGCGGCGTTGCCCTGCTACGTGCTAGTAAAAATGTCTCAGACCTCAACCTTTCTAGAGAGGAAAAGGTAGGCGCTGAAATCGTCTTTAAATCCTGCGAGGCGCCTTTTAAACAAATTGTTTCGAATACAGGGTTTGATCCTTCTGTTATTCTCAATGAAGTCCTCTCCTCCGAGCCCCATTTTGGCTTCAATGCTCAATCGGAACTTGTTGAAGACCTTTTAAAAGCAGGCATTGTGGATCCTGCTAAAGTCGTGAAAAATGCGTTGAAGTACGCGGCGTCGACTGCAGGGGTCATTCTCCTTTCTGAGGCCCTGATCGGCAATGCTCCGGAAGATGAAGAAGAAAAGGTATAATGCCTTAGCCACTAAGCAGCTGTTCTTTTGGACAGCTGCTTCTTTTGGAGAATAAGTGATGAAAACTGCCGCAGTACTCCCTGCTCTCGGCATCGGCGACGCCATCTTAATGATGATTGCTTCCCACCACCTCCTTCAATCTGGCCTCTGCGTCACCACATTCCACGACAATTTACCCGAACTAGCCCCTTGGTTTCCCAACCAATCCTTTGAAAAAAATCCCTTAGAAGAAGAACTAATTGAGCGTTTACAAAAATTTGATCTGATTGTTGTAGAAAATGACAACTCGCCCCGAATTCGAAAGCTCATTGCAATATTTAGGAAAGAACCATCAGATCGATTAAGCATTTTTTACCCCACATATTCTCCTGCTAAACACGGCCCTCTGTGCAGCTTGGACAGAGTCTTTGATCCTAACCGTCCCATGGCAGAAAACATCGGCAAAGCGATTGCCTCATTACTTGCTTGCGCAGAAACATCAACCAGCAATGGGATCACCCCTCCCATGCCCCTAGAGCATAGGAGCCGCTTCAATCGGATCATCATCCATCCGACAAGTCGCGCTCCTTCCAAAAATTGGCCGGCTCACAAATTTCTTAAACTTGCCCAACGGTTAAAAGATCAGGGGTACGATCCCCATTTTTGCGTTAGCCCTAACGAGCGCACGACATGGGAAAAAGTAATTGAAAGCGCCTGCAGTCTCCCCCATTTCCCTAACTTGTCCACACTTGCCGCCTTTATCTTTGAATCGGGATTTCATATCGGTAACGACTCGCTGCTCGGCCATCTGGCTTCAAATTTGAATATCCCCACACTGATCATCGCCGATGATGAAAACAGGATGCGCTTATGGCGCCCAGGTTGGAGCAGAACCCGTGTTATCTTTCCTCCGGAATGGATCCCGAATCCCAGGGTATTTCGCTGGAAAAAGAACCACTGGCAACGCCTGATTTCAGTCCGTAAAGTCCTTAGAGGCTTTAATAAACTCGCTGATTGATAACCAACAAGATGTACAAAGTCGAGCTAAACAGGACGATATAACTCCATCAACAATTCCTGCCGACCGACTGTCAGATCTGCGGCTGTCTATCTACAGCAAGCAAACAAGACTGGGGTCTTTGAAACGCGCTTTCAGATATTGCTAATAAATTCCTTAAATCACTACAGTTGCACTTATAAGACAATAATTTTTTAGGCGATTTTTTGGAAATTATGCAACACCTTCAACTTATTCAATTTAGGTAGGCAAATCCCA
Source organism: uncultured bacterium (assembly GCA_964580785.1). GTDB lineage: Bacteria > Chlamydiota > Chlamydiia > Chlamydiales > Rhabdochlamydiaceae > Acherontichlamydia. Next base: position 32,387 of record CAZOKX010000015.1, on the reverse strand, counting down.
TGAATAGATCCAAACGCTCTTTGAACAACAGACTCTTAAAGAAAATACAGAAAGAAGTCCGCAATGCTCAAACCGAATATCAAAGCCAGCAAGACCGAGCCTACAGTGATCAGCTCACCACAAAGGAAATGCTCAAAAAACATCCTAAAAAAGTCGCAAAGAAAGAAAAATCCCTTCTTGATTCCATGCAAAAGCGTTTCAAATTAAAAAAACAAAGGGCAAAGAGAATCTCCTCAAAAAGGACCACTCCTGGCGAAGTAGTAGCTAATTCAGCCCCTGCCTCCGCCCATAAAGAAGGCGCCCGTTGGGTCAAAACTCTTGCCAAACAGAACACGATTCAACGAAAGCGTTTACAGAAAAAATTATCTAAGAAAAAAACATAAGATTTTTATGAAGTCTCGGGGTAAAATGGGCCAAAAAATCCCTAGGACTATATGACTTTTTTTCGGTGCGCCCATATTTCCGACCTCCACTTTTCCAAGCCGACATGGGACCCATCCCAATTTTTTTCCAAACGATGGCTTGGCAACCTCAATCTAGTCCTAGCAAGAAAAAAGATCTATACGCCCGATCATTTAAGCGCCTTATGCGACACCTTGAAGGACCTTGGCATTTCTCATGTGCTCGTCACAGGAGATCTCTCATGCACTTCGTTAGAGGGAGAATTTCAGATAGCCAAAGATTTTGTCTCTTCTCTTAAAGCAAAAGGGATGAACGTCTTTGCTGTCCCTGGGAATCATGACCAATATACAAAGCAAGCTTACCGCGACCAGGTCTTCTACGATTATTTTGACCCAAGCTTCTCTGATACCACCACAACATTTCCTCCAAGCATGAACCTTAAGAGAGATAAAGTGTCCGCCCGTCATCTAGGGCACCAATGGTGGCTTGTCGGGATCGACACAGCCCTTGCGACCCCTCTCCTTTCTTCTTCTGGCCGTTTTTCTCAAGAAATCGAAGCCAATTTGGAAAAAGTGCTCACTGCTATCCCTTCAGGCCACCAGATCCTTTTGATGAACCACTTTCCGATCTTTGAATTAGATTCCCCACGCAATAAACTGATCCGAAAAGAGGCGCTTAGAGCCCTTTTGCTCAGATTCCCCAATATCCGTTTCTACCTCCATGGCCACACCCACCGCCATTGCATCGCAGATCTTAGGCCTAATCAATTACCCATTGTTCTAGATAGCGGCAGCACAGCGCATAAAACCATCGGTTCTTGGAACATGTTGGAAATTAACAAAGAAGGATGCCGTGTCCAAGCCTACCGTTGGAAGCAATCTCCACATTACGGAAGCTGGACACCTGATGCTGAACACCTCTTTAAATGGTAATCAAATGAATATACCCTGGTATCAAGATGGCCTTCGTTTCAAATGCACAGGATGCGGCAAATGCTGCACAGGCTCTCCTGGATATGTCTGGGTATCAGAAGATGAGATCAAATCGCTTGCTGGGCTTCTGAAGATCTCGGAAGAGGCCTTCGTCAAGAAGTACACAAGACGCATCGGAAACCGCCTCTCATTAAAGGAACATTCTAAAAACTTTGACTGCATCTTCCTCAAAGATAAGAAATGCCTCGTCTATACAGACCGTCCCAAACAGTGCCGTACGTATCCCTGGTGGCCTGAAAACATCAAAAATCTCTCGGCCTGGAAAGAGGAAGGTCTCCGCTGTGAAGGGATCGACCATATCGATGCAGACCTGGTCTCCCTATCTGAAATAAAACAGCATCTGAGTGGATAGATATGGTTAACACGCCTTCAATCAACCCCGAGATCATGAGCAGAATTCAATCATGGCTCGATGGCCCTTACGATGAAGCGACAAAAGCTGAAATCCGCTCTAGGCTTGCAAACGACCCCCAAAGTTTGATCGATGCTTTCTTTACGGACCTCTCCTTCGGCACGGGAGGGCTGCGCGGACTAATGGGAATCGGGACCAGCCGACTTAACCAGTATACAATCCGCATGGCCACACAAGGCTTAGCCAACTACCTCTTGATGCAAAAAAAAGAAAAGCTTTCCGTCTTTATCGGGTTTGATTCTAGGCATCATTCCCAAGAATTCGCTAAAGAAGCCGCCTGTGTTTTAGCCGGTAACGGGATCCATGTTTTCCTTCTTCCTGACCTCAGGCCAACCCCTTATATCTCGTTTGGATGCCGCTATAACCAATGCGATGCAGGGATCATGATCACCGCTTCCCATAACCCCAAAGAATATAATGGCTATAAAGTCTACGGCAATGATGGGGCTCAGGTCGTCCATCCCCACGATATGGGAATTATGCAACAAGTTGCCAAAGTGAAATCTTGCTCTCAAGTAAAGCAGGCCCCTTTGAACGATCCCCATATTGAGATCGTCGATCTAGTCCTTGATATGGCCTATCTCAACGCGATTCGTCCTTTGCAACATTTTCCGAAAGAAAACCATTCTGAAGGAAAGTCTCTTGCAGTTACTTACACCAGCCTGCATGGAACTGGGATTACGATCGTCCCTCAAGCCTTAAAGGATTGGGGCTTCTCAAGGCTCCACTTCGTTGAGGCGCAGATCAAACCCGATGGGGATTTTCCCACTGTCCATTTTCCCAATCCGGAATATCCGGAAGCATTAGCGCTTGGAATTAAAAAAATGACGGAGACCCAGTCAGACATCTTGATCGCCAACGATCCCGACGCTGACCGAATCGGCATTGTAGCCATGCACGAAGGAAAACCGATCATCCTCAACGGCAACGAAACTGCTTCGATTTGCGTCGACTATTTGTGCGAAGTGATGACTCCTCCCCCTCCAAAAGGAGCTTTTGTGACGACAATTGTCACTACTGAGCTCATCAAAAAAATTGCCGCGGCCCACCAATTGGATTGCTTTGAAGTCCTCACCGGATTTAAGTATATTGGAGAAAAGATCCATCAATGGGAGCAGAGTACAGATAGTAGCCAGTTTATTTTTGGGGCTGAAGAATCCTATGGTTATTTACTGGGAACCCATGCCCGCGATAAGGACGCAATCATCATCTCCTGTCTAATTGCAGAAATTGCCCTCTATGCCAAACGGGGGGGGAAAACATTAGTTGATCGGCTTCATGAAATCTACAAACGCTATGGGGTCCAAAGGGAAAAGCAGCATTCTCTGAATTTCAAACCGGGCAAGGAAGGGATGGAAAAAATGGAACAACTGATGCGCAAATTCCGCGCACATCTTCCTAATAGTATTGCCAAACAGCCCGTAGTTGAAATTGAAGATTACGAATCGCTGATAAAAACCCACGTCAGCACAGGAAAAACCCAACAGATCCATCTTCCCCGATCAGATGTCCTTTTATTCCGATTAAAGGATCAAACACGCCTTGTGATCCGCCCGTCAGGAACCGAACCAAAAATTAAAATCTACGCGTCGACAACCTTACAAACACCTTCCAATATTGCCCAAGGGATTGCCGAGTGCGATGCCAAACTAGACCTAGTAATCCAAAGCCTGCAACATGATCTTTCCTGAAATTAAACTTGCCTTAGTAACAGGAGCTTCATCAGGACTAGGACGCGCCTTAGCTCACGCGCTTGCGAAAAAAGGAGTTGCGCTGATTCTGACAGGACGCGATGAAAAGCGCTTACGCTCACTGGTCCAAGAGCTCCCAACGTCGACACACCACCTTGCTTTAGACCTCGGATTGGCTGGAGACCGAAAAAAACTCATCTTGGAATTAGAAAAAACCTCTCCTAATCTCATTATTAACAATGCAGGGTTTGGGCTGTATGGCGATGTTCTAAGCCACCCCCTTCAAGACCAAATCAACATGATCGATGTGAATATCACCGCTGTTATCGAAATCTCTTTAGCGGCAGCGCAGAATTGGCAAAACAAACACCAAAAAGGGACAATCCTCAACGTCTCCTCCGCAGCAGCTTTTTTCTCCTATCCGACCTTTGCCATTTATGCTGCTTCCAAATTATTCGTGCTCAATTTTTCCAGATCATTAGACGAAGAACTATCCGATTATGGTATCAGGGTACTCACTGTCTGCCCAGGACAGATCAATACTGAGTTCCGCGCTCGTGCCTCAAATCATTTTTCTCAACAAATAGATCGTTGGACAATGTCTTCTGAAAAAGCAGCCGATCTGATCCTTGCGCAAATTGCAAAAAAGAAACGTTCCCTCATCATCGATTGGAGATACCGTTGGGCTGTGGCGTTGAGTCGCCTGATTCCTAATCAAATCTTAAGTCAATTTTTATTGCGAAAAATATCGAAGAGGGTTCATTCAACCTAATTGGGCGCAATATGGTTGGCACGGCAATTGCATTATAGCAATTTAAATTTACATTGATAGCACAACCTTGTCCAAGTAAGCGGGAAATAAACCCATCTTTTTTTAAGCGATTCTTCGAACATCTTCCTCGTTCTCTGCAGGAAGACTAGAGAGCGGTTAAGTTTTCCATAGAGAAATATCCCGCGGCAACAAGAGCTCCAATTCCAAGAACTGAAACAGTAAGAAAACGCCAATCAACGCCTTTATCAGCTTGAGCATCTGCAAGAGCAGATTCGAAAATCTTTTTGCACTGTTCCACTTTTGCCTCTGCCATTTTTCGAATGTTCGTTGATTCTGATTCTACGGATGAAAGGATTTTGTGGAGCATGAATTGCAAGTGCTCCAAGACTTTGCGCGATTCATCTTTAATTGAAAAGGATGTAAGAGCGCTTTCGATTTCTTCAGCGGGCGCTCCTGCATCCACTAAACTGCGATAACGTTTCCACAGCTTGTCGAGCTCGCACCTAGGATCTTCGTAGTAATCACCACTTAAAAAATTAAGTTGCACATTGAGGGCCTCTGCTATGAGCATGTATTCACTTTTCAATGTCGTATCGGAGTTTACAATCCTTCCGATCAATTCCATTTCTTGAACGAGCTCTTGGCGTTTCATCTCTAGCATTAAAAAATTTTGAAAGGCTTCAAAGGCTTGTTTGAGATCAGGATCGGTACATATTTTGCTTGTCCGATCAAATATTTTACCGGAAGGAATCCTTGCTTCTGCCGATTTAAACTCTACCCATTTTCTGTGGATATCTGATTTTGGATCTTCATAAAAATCTCCGCAGATCTCCTTGTAGCAGTTTTCAACTTTTAGTTTCCTGTCTTTCAAAGCTTGGCGTTCGCTTTCGATTGCTTCATGGACGATACTAGGAGCTTTTAAGAGTTCAATGCTTTGAGGCAGATGTCGGATTTCAGCTTCTGAGTGTTTTTGAGGCAGAAGAGAAGCAGCGTAGTTCATTGCAGATGCTGCAGCAGAGGTCATCGTTAACCGACTAGGCAAGTAGGTGAGAGGCACAGTTAATGTGTTTTTTATTCCTGTCAAAGGAGAGAAATATGCGCTCATAAAATTTTACCTATTTTTAATTTTAAATGAATTTAAAAATAAGCAATTATCACATCAAAACTGATAATAAGTCACTGTTTAAAAAATATTTTTAACCTTTTTTTTCGCATAGAGAAGAGTCGACATTTTCGATTGGATCCGTTCCGATATGGCCGGATCCAGTCTCTACTTTCTATAATTTTTTGACTGACTCGTTGATGCTCGACAATAAAAAAATTATAGAAAGTAGAGACTTCAGCAGATTGACGGGAATTCATTAAGTTATTATAGATGGGGTTATAGAAAAACTTAATTTGGTGTGATCTTGATAAAAAGTTTAATTGAAAAAATTCGAAAATTTTGTTCCTGTTATTATAACTTCCTTCTAATCTTTACCATTCTTCTTTTTATTTTTAGACCTTATAGTCGAAGCGATGTGTACGTTGCAGTTTGGAAGTTCTTTTTAGCGGGGACTATCCTAAGCTCGATTTTTAATTGCCACCACAAGCGGATTATCAAATGGATTGCCTCTTGCTTAGCTGTGCCTAGTGTTGTTTTCAGCTGGATGAATTTAGCATATCCTTCGGATACAGTGTTTATTGCGAATGCGGTCTTTACAATCATCTTTATGTTCCTGTGCGTTGGATCGATCCTTTACGATGTGGTCTTAAGAGCCCATGTAACGCTGGAAACGCTGAGGGGTGTGATTTGTGCCTACTTTATGGTCGCCTTTGCTTTTGCTTACCTTTATTTTATGCTTGAATACGTGTATCCAGGAACATTCTCATTCACACAGGGCCCTATTACGACGTTTTCTTATACCTATATGATCTCAGAAATGCTCTATTTCAGCTTTGTGACTCTATTAACGATCGGTTATGGAGATATTGTAGCGGTGGGAGATGTCGGACAAACGGCAACTGTTCTAGAGGGTGTTATCGGACAGTTTTACGTGGCCATTTTGGTTGCGAGGTTGGTATCTGTCTATTCATTTTATTCCGATAAAAGGCTGATCAGAGCTCTAGAAAAAGATAAAAAGAAAGAGCAAAAAAAAGCTGCGTCTTTATGAAATGAGAAGGGGCTAGACGGGTGTGTTTGGTTTTAAGCTTGAAAACAACTTATACCTCTTGCTACAAACTGTGCTCTGAACACCACTGATGTAGATACCGATGATTGGATTTTGCCCGCTTGCTTCTGGATCGAAAGGAAACTGTCTCTATGTGGGGACTTCGCACGTTAAAATGCTAGTTGATGCGGGCCTTAGCGCTAAAGCAGTCTCAGAGCGGCTCATGCAGATTGGGGTGGGGCTAGAACAGATAGATGCGATTTTGGTCACGCATGAGCACACGGACCATATCAGAGGGCTTGATGTGCTAGCGGGAAGATGGAACATTCCTATTTTTGCTAATGGGGATACTGCCAAGGCTTTGCTTCCCCTTTTTAAAAAAAAGCCTCGATTGAAGATCTTTTCAACGGGGGAACTGTTTGAATTCGGCGATGTGGAGGTTCATCCGTTTAGCATCCAGCATGATGCGGTCGATCCTGTTGCATTTACGATGAGAGCCCAAGGTGTCAAGTTGGGTCTATGTGCGGACCTAGGTTTCGCAACAACTCTTGTGGTCAATCAATTAAAAGATTGTGATTATCTGTATGTGGAAGCTAACCACCAGCCTTCAATGGTCCACGCTTGCTCTCGGCCGGCTGTTTACAAGCAGAGGGTCTTAAGTCGCCAGGGGCATTTATCGAATGAAGAATGCGCCCGGCTTATTGGTGAAATTTTCCATCCAGGCCTTAAACATATCCACCTTGCCCATCTTTCTAGAGAATGCAACTCCCCAGAGCTTGCTTTGGAGATCATTCAGAACAAACTGCAAGAGCGTGGGGCGGCAACAGAAGTTTCAATTGCCTTTCAGGACCAGGTCAGCAGGTCCGTCCATTTTTGATCTCTTTTGATTATATAGGAATGGTGAGCCCATCAAAGGCCATGCGCGCACGGCAATCGAGCTGGCAATCATCGATGATGTCATACTGCATTTGGATTTTCTTGAGTAGGTCTAAATCGGTGTGTTTGGGATCATGGTGGGTTATGATCCATTCTTTTACTTCGGCGTGCTTCAACATGACGGCGGCATTGGAAACGGAGGAGTGCCCCCAGCCGACTTTATATTGGTATTCTTCAGGCGTGTACTGGGCTTCATGGATTAAAAAGTCGCAGTCTTTAAAGAATTTGAGCTGGCTTAAGTAAGGCTTGAGACGGGAACTGGTCTTATTGATGGCATTGGGGTTGCCGTGGTATCCCATTAAGAACTCGTTGTCAGTCACGTAGCCGAATGTTTTTTTATTGCAATAGATTTTGAAGCACAGGGTGGCTCCAGGATGGAAGGCGTATTGGGAATTAACAACAAAATGGCCTACTTCAAAAGGCTCTCCCTCGCGGATGTCTTTAAAGTAGAGCGAGGCCTGGATATCGTCCAAGCGGACGGGAAAATAAGCGTACGCAAGCATCTCCGTAAAAATCTCACGGGCCGTTTTCTCAAAACCAATAGGCGTGTAGATGTGGATGTGGCAATCGGGATCATAAATAGGTAAAAAGAAGGGGAAGCCTGCAAGATGGTCCCAATGGGTGTGGCTAAACAGCAGGTGAATGTGTTTAGGCTTGGAATCTTGGACGATGTTGCCCAAGGGGCGGATTCCGGTTCCAGCATCAATAATGAGCATATCATGGCGATGACGGACTTCAAGGCAGCAGGTATTGCCGCCGAATCGGACGTAATCGGAGCCGGAAACGGGGTTGGAGCCCCGTGTTCCCCAGAACTTAAGATAGGTGCTTGTCGTCAAATGAGGTTTAAGCGGATAGAAGTGCTTGGCTTCCGATGCATAGGAAGCTCTTCCGGTGAATGGTTCCGGGTGCAATTGTCCGGAAAAATAGAGCTTAAACAGCGATAGGAGGGTCTTAGAATCAAAGGGTTTTTCTAAAAAATAATCACCCTGCCGCTTGATTGTGGTGTGGTAATTTTGAACCATTGCATTGGCACATGTCATGATCACGCCGATTTGCTTTGTGCGAGGATCAGTCTTGATCTTTCTAAGGATTTCAATGCCGTGGATATTCGGAAGCATCAACTCGATCACGATGAGGTCTGGAAGGAAGGTGTCGATTTTTTTCAGACAATCACTGCCATTAGGGCTATGTTCAAAGGTGTAGAGGTTGGAGCCTTTTTTATTTTTTAAAGCTATAAAGAAGGACCTGTCGGCGTCTGCTATGAGGATCCGTTTTTTTTCCACTATCACCTTAAATGTTAATCCAGGACTCCATTTTTTCTATACATATCCGGATAGAGATTATTTTCGTAGAAGCTTTTACTTTCCGACCAATTTCTTCTGCTTGCTCCATGCTGTAAAAAGACAGGCTGCTCCTACAACTGCAAAGGAAATTGTCACCATATAGGCATTGAATCGTTCGGCCTGGAAGAGGCTGAAGGGGGTGTTTTCTGTGATGGAAAGGCCAGAAGCATACTGCATTTCCTGCGGTGTTGTGAACTCATCATTTGCCAGTGCTAAGGCAAGCTCTTGATCAATCTCTGCAGCAAAAAAAATGGAGTAGCAGAGAGCGCATCCGCTAAAAAAGAAAAGGAGAAGACCCATGAATCTCAAGCGGGGAAGCAGCTGTTTTTCGATCTGGACCTCCTCGGGGCGTCTCGGGCTGACTTCTCCAGAATCATTCAGAGAGCTCTTGTGTTCCTTCATCATCTACCTCCTTTTTTACGCCTGATACAGAGGTCTTTCCTCCATCCAGGAGAACTCGCCGCGGTTTTGCTCCTTCTTGAGGGGCGATGACTCCTTTGGATTCGAGCTCATCCATCAGCGATGCTGCCCGTGCATAACCGATTTTGAGTTTTCTCTGCAAGTATGTTGTTGAAGCCGTTCTGGTATCTCGAACAATGCCAAATGCTTGATCATAGAGGCTATCGCGCGTCGTGTCGTCGGAGCTTTCGTTCGAGCTAGGATCGTCAAAACGCATTTTATCGAACGATTCGATTAAGTAATTTGGACAGGCCTGATCGCAGATGAAGGAAACGACTTTTGAGATCTCTTCATCGCTGATATAGGCCCCTTGAGCGCGGCTAAGAGTCGAAGTGCCAGGTGGAAGGAAGAGCATATCACCATTGCCAAGGAGGCTTTCTGCTCCTACATCATCAAGGATGATCTGTGAGTTAATGCGGCTGGCGACTTTGAATGCAATCCGAGTAGGGAAGTTTGCTTTGATCAGTCCTGTGATCACTTCGCGAGAGGGGCGTTGGGTGGCGAGGATCAGGTGGATTCCTACTGCGCGTGCCATCTGGGCGATGCGGGCGATAGGGGTTTCTAAGTCGGAGCTTGATGCCATCATCAAGTCAGCAAACTCATCAATAATAGCAACAATGGCATACATTTTAACGGGAACGGAAATGCTCAAGGAAGATTCGAGTTCCTGGTTAATGGAGCGGTTATTGAAAGCAGTGATGTTGCGTAGCCCCAATTGCTTCAGAATATCGTAGCGGATTTGCATCTCTTTTACCAGCCAGTTTAGGGCAGCATAGGCCCCATGAGCTTCTGTGATCACAGGAGCAATCATATGAGGGAGGTTGGTGTAAGGAGTGAGCTCGACTTTTTTAGGATCGATCATCAATAGCTTGATCTCATCAGGCCGTGCATTCATTAAAATCGACATGATTACAGTATTGATACACACAGACTTGCCCGATCCTGTTGCACCTGCGATAAGGCAGTGGGGCATTTTGCTGAGATCGCTAATGACATTATCACCGGCGACACTTTTGCCAAGCAGTAGGGGGATCAGCATTTTACGCGGGCTTTGCTGGTAATAATAGAGCAACTCTTTGAAGTTAACCTCTTGAGGATAAAGCGAAGGGATTTCGACGCCAACAGCTGCTTTGCCAGGAATGGGTGCGATGATCCGGATCGATTTGGATTGGAGGTTAAGCGCAATGTCATTTTCGAGTGTTTTGATTTTTTGGACTTTGACGCCGATTGCAGGGTGCACTTCAAATGAGGTGATGGTCGGCCCCGAGTTGATCTCTCCTACTTTGGCTTCAATGCCAAAGCTCATCAAGGCGTCTTCGAGGGTCTCCGCTTGCCTTCGTAACTCTTTTTTTAGTGAGGGCTGATCGACTTTTTTGGGATTATTAAGCAAAGAGAGTGGCGGGAGTTGAAATGTAGCAAAGTCGCCATTGGCCACTTTTTGTCCGTTCAAAGCTGCTTGCCGTTTGTTCAACGGGGTAATTTTAGGATCAGAAGTTGCTTTCTCTTCTTTGTTAAACTTATCGTTCATCGTTCGAATTCTTAGCTCCCCATCTTTTTCTTTCGATGGTTGGTAGATAGGTGGAAGAGCTTTTTTCGTGAGTGTCCGTTCAATCTCTTGGGCTGTTTTGAACTGGACAGTTTCCATTATTGCGGCAGAGACGGGCGGAGTTGTCTTTTGAATCCTCTCATTGATAAGAAGTGTCAGAGTTTTAAGCTGTCCTTTTAGTTTGATAAGAAGGGGGATGAGTCGGATTTCAGTGAGAAGAACAAAGGAGACAAGAGCAACGACTGAGAAGGTTAGGCCGGTGCCGACGTCGGAAAGCATTCTTTGTAAGTTCAGGATGGGAAGATCCCGATAAAGATAATAGAGGGGGACTCCTCCTAAATTGTAGCGTGTTGCCCAATGAGGGTAGGGGAACTCAAAAAAAAGAGATTCGGAATAGATGTGTTCATGGAAATGCTTGGCCCATGCAGCGCCTTTTTCAGCGGAGAGGTTCAATAGGAGCGAACAGGAAAGGAGCAGTAGACAAAAGTAAAGAATTTTAACAGAAAGCGATGGGATTTGCCGGTTGAGCAAACTCTGCCATCCCAACCACCCTAGAAACGGGACGATTAGGTAGCTGCTGAGTCCAAACGCCCAATGCAATCCCCAGCCGAACCCCCAACCTACCAGTCCTAACCAGTTTCGGCTCTGGTCTTCGATATGAAAGCTGACTAAAGATAGCGTCATCATCAAAGCTAACGCGATCAGGACTAATCCTTTTGCTTCAGGATGGCTGCTGGTCTTAAGCTTTTCTTGGATTCCTGCTTTTGCCATGAATTACACCCCGTTGACGAAGACCGTTGTTACTAATCCTAAAACCAGACAATACCACGCAAAGGGTTTTAAATTCCCCTTTTCCATTAAAGAGATTCCAAATCGGACCATGATAAAGCCTACGATGCAAGAAGCTGTAAAAGCAACGACGCATGCCGATAGTGAAATTTCGATGGGGCTTTCTGCTGATGCATAATAGAGTTTCAATGCTTCCAAACAATTTCCGCCAATAATCGTGGGAATTGAAAGCAAAAAAGAAAATCTTACGGCGTCTTTTGGAGACCAGCCAAGGACCCGAGCGCAGGAAATTGTTGATGCACTTCGTGAAATGCCTGGGATAAGCGCAGCGGACTGCATAGTGCCGATCATCAGGATATCGCTTAATTTCCTCTTGGACGAGGCGGTCATTTTTCGCTGTAACCTCCATTTATTCCCAACAAATAGGATCACAGAAGTGATCATGAGGCAAATCCCGAGATATTGGGGGGATGAGGCGAAATCTCGCAAGGGTTTGAGGAGAAGATAACAGGGAATAAGAGGAAGCGTTGCGAGAAACAGGAGACCGAGTTGCTTCCGATCTTTTGTCAATAGTTCCACGATCTCTCTGCGGAAAAACAGTGATATGGCAAGAAGGGTTCCAAAATGGCAGATCAGATCAAAGATCACCTGGCTCTCTGAGCTTTTAATTCCAAAAAGCAACTTGAATAGTTTGAGATGAGCAGAAGAACTAATCGGCAAAAATTCGGTTATCCCCTGCAATATACCAAAAATAAGACCTTCAATATTAGACATCAGGATACAACTCGGGTTATTACTAAAAAGTAATAAAATCACACGACCTAAGAATAAGTCTAGGAAAGAATGGGCGATCGACGGGGCTCGAACCCGCGACCTCGGGATCCACAATCCCACGCTCTAACCAACTGAGCTACGATCGCCATAAAGGGCTAAATTAGACTTTATAACTTTTTAAGCCCCCTTCTCTGGTCAAATAGCCCCCCAGAAGGGAAAAGCGTTAAAGCTTCCGACCTTAAAAAGATGTAGAGTCGCGCTGAAGCATAAGCTATCAGCCGCTTTTGAGTCAATTCCTACATTAAAAGTCAAAGCGAGCGCTCAATGTGCCTCCCTGCAAAGTCAGGTCTCCTTTATTTTGATTAAGGGAACCGGTTTGCAGCTGGCCATAGAAGTGGTTAAACTGGGTTAGTCCATACCAAATGTTCTGTTCCCATCCAGCTGCAATGCCGAAATGGTATCTTCGGTGATGGAAAAAGGTATCCCATCGGATGCCCAGCCCCATTTGGACAGTGGAAGTCCCGCGATGGAACCCATCTTCGGTTCGGGCAATCTTATATTGATCGCTTTTTTGCTGAAAATCACAGTCAAAATCCCCGTACATCAACGAAGCTGTAGCTAGACCGTAAAGGCTCCACCCGCTGTACAGAGCAAAGCGCATGTCGATTCCTGCGCGGACTCCTACCCCTTCAAAGTCAGACTTCATTTTGAGCTTTCCTTTGATCTCCGGGCTGGTTGCATAATCGTATTTAATTTTAAACTCTTGATCGATCCAGGCGCCGCGGATACCCATGTAAGGGCGCATTGAAAAGTGTTTGCCAACCCAAAATGAACGGCCCATTTCCAGATCCAGAATATTGATCGTTAAATCCCATTTTGCGCTTGCATGAGTCGCAAGTCTAGCAGAGGGATCGTCGGGATGGCTCCATAGGACAAGCAAAGGCCCATGCTCATGATCCTTGGCAGAGCCTGTTGGATCAGTATGAAACCAAGTCCAATTCAGGTAGATGTCCCATTCGTCATAAGGCATATTTCCGCCTAAGCCGACACGCGCACCTGGCTGCCATTCTTCTTTGACACGTTGAAGGTGTCCTGAAAAATCGACCGAGCCGTCGGGTGGAAGTGCAGTCGTTGGAGTGCCGAAGTTGCTTTGCGCATAGTAGAGACCGTCTGTGTTTGCTGACCACCATAGAAAGTCTGCTGTCAGGAACATATTGTAGCCATTCTTAACTTGAAAACGGCTTGGTGGATTGATTAGAACCTCTTCTTGTTCGCCAGTTTCGCTTCTGTCTGCGTGAAGGAAACTCATGGAGGATAGTAGGACAAGCTGTGCTGTAAGAAATTTCTGTTTCATTTGACCTCAAAAGAAAATTGTAGGAAGGTTATATATGGCTTTTTGATGTAAAAAACTCAAATGAAATCGGTTTTTTTTGGGTTCCTATTGGTTCAAGCTTCTGAATGCTAACGGGCTTGTTTCCACAGTTTTTTAATGTTGTACTTCCAACGGGAAAAAAGGCTTAGGTCTTTTCTTTCGGTAAAAAAGATCGCTCCTACAAAGAGGATCGACAGAAAAAGGAAAACGCTTCCATAGGTAAGCGACTTGGTACGAATGACGAAATCGAGAACTGCTGGTGGATGTGTAGTGACATTAAGGGCAAATGCGGTCCAGTATTCGTTTATTGCCAATAGGAGACGGCTAAGTGGTGGAAATAGAAAGATAAACAAGCCCGCTGCGCAAAGCAAAAGCAATGAAATACTGACCCAAAAGGGAAAAAAGAGGTTATAGACAAAACTTAATAGAGGAAAGCGGTGGAAGAGATGGAGAAGGACGGGTAGGCATGCGAGGTGTACTGCAATGTTGACAGCCAATACATGGCGAAGAAACGAGGCGATGAGATAGCCCCACTGATCGAGATGAGGCATTGCTTTGACAGTCGAAAAGTTGCGCGGAGGCAATAGCAGTTCGCAAAGTATTAGCATGAGGGGGGAGAGCAAAAGAATGGCCAGTGTGCACAAAAAACTTAAGATAAAGCCCAAGTGGAAAATAATCGCAGGTTCGAGCAAGACCTCGAAACACAGTCCAACGCCTAAAGCATTGAGGGCTGTGATACGGAGGTTAAAGAATTTTCCAAAAAGAAAAGCAATCACGGCGATCCATGCCCGTTGGATCGAAGGGGAATCTCCAAGGAATAAGTAGTAAATCGAAAGAAAGAGGATCAATGCGATCGTAGAAAACCTAGGCGAAAGGAAGAGTTGAAAGAGGCGGCTTAGAAAAAAGGCGATGAGGGCAAAATGAAACCCGGAGATTGCGAGAATATGCTGGATGCCAAGACGGCTAAATTCCATTGATAATGTTCTTTCGTCGATATCTCCTGTGGCTAGAGCATTGAGAAAAATGGATACCGAGCGCTTTTGGATATGTTTTTTCAGATAAGCACGAACTGTCCGTTTGGCCTGGTAACGGACTTCAGCTAAGCTATAAGTAGATGGGATAGGGTTCCACAGACTATTTTTTTTTGGCTTAAAGACAAATTGCCTTGGCCCCTTTTGCACGAGCGTACCGGTCACCCTATAGTTGCAATTGGCTTTCGGACGGTTTATTGAAATGGGAAGGTAAATCTGGCATGGTACCCGCTTGTTTATTTCTCCTTGTTTCGATTGAAAGGAGAGCAGCTCTCCTTTATAAGCTAAAGAGCGATGAAAGGGGGACTGGTAGTTCTTTACAGAAGAAATAGCAAATTGGGCATCTCCTTCCATTTTAGGCTGAGCTAATTGAATCAGGGGGGCTCGGTGGGATGCAGATAGGTAGCTTAAAACAAAGATTAAAAGAAAAAACAGGTTCCTTTTCCAGAGTCTGCGTTTGCAAGCAAATGGGAAAAGCAAAGCGGATAGAACGAGCAGATTAGCAGGGTGGTGATTGAGGGAAAAAGCTGTTCCAAGAAGGAGGAGGATGCCAAGGAGCAAAGCGGGGTGTTTTCCCCAAAAAACGATGAATGGAGAAGAGGCCTCCATGAACTTATCTCATTAAAAAATTTTAGTCGACGTTATCGAGCTTTGGGGATCTCTTGATCGATCGGCCTATTGATCAAACGGACTCCCCTTTGACCGAAGAGCATTGCAGCAATCCATTCCAAAGCAACAGCCAACCTATTGCGAAAACCGATGAGGTACATAATGTGGATTAGCGCCCACATTCCCCATGCGGTGATACCTGTAAACTGGAGCTTGCCAACCATAGCAATCGCTTTAGCTTTTCCAATGGTTGCCATGCTTCCCTTGTCAAAGTAGGCAAAGGGTTTACGCTGCTCTTTAGGAGTAAAATTTTTAAGGATGCTGGCGACATAGCGCCCTTCTTGAATGGCTGCAGGGGCGGTTGCGGGCAGCGGTTTGCCGTCCTTAGAAATTACGCACGCGGCATCGCCTATCGCAAAGGCGTTGGGGTATTCAGGAATCGATAGATCCGGGCCTACCATGACCCTCCCCTGTCGATCTAGAGGAACTTTCAGCGTTTTTAGAATGGGGGAGGCTTGATTTCCTGCTGCCCAGATGATGTTTTTAGATTCTAAAAACAGCTCCTCTACCTGGACTCCGTTCTCGTTGATATCTGTCACTTTTTTCCCCGTGATCACAGTAACTCCCAGACTTTCCAGATCATGTTTAGCCCGTTTAGATAGGCGCTCGGGATAGCTGGGTAGGATATTAGGGAAGGCTTCAACAAGATAGATATTCGACTTCTCGGGCTTGATCCTTCGGAAATTTTGAAACAACGTCTTATGAGCGATTTCAGCGATTGCTCCAGCCATTTCAACTCCGGTTGGTCCTCCTCCAATCAGAACGAAATTTAAATATTTCGCACCCTCAGAAATGCTATCCAGTCTTTCCGCCTTTTCAAAGGAGATCAAGATCTGCTCGCGGATTTTCAGAGCGTCGCTGATCGTCTTGAGTCCTGGCGCATAAGATTCCCATTGATCATTGCCAAAATAAGAGTGGCGGGCTCCAGAGGCAATGACCAAGTAATCGTATCCATAAAGGTCTCCATTGGCAATTTCCACCTGTTTTTTAGGTAGGTCGATGTTGATTACTTCACCCATGATGACGGAGGTGTTGGCTTGGTTGCGGAGGATTTCCCGCAAGGGAGTTGCTATTTCACCAGGAGATATCGCAGCGGTGGCAACCTCATAAAGGAGAGGTTGAAAGAGATGATAATTTGTTTTGTCAATGATGAGGATTTCGGCTTTTACATTCTTTAGGGCGCGTGCGACATTAAGTCCTGCAAATCCGCCGCCAATGATCACTATTTTGGGGTATGCCATAAGCACTCGATATAATTCCGTTATCCTTACATCAAGAGGCAATCGGGAATATTTTTCAACCTTTTGAGAAAGAAATTTTTCATGGTTGAGCAGGGATATATATTGGTCTCAGCTTGCTTTTTTCTTTTAAAAAAGAGAAGATCCTCTTAGAAATTATGCCTTCCTTTTTTTAAAGAGGCAAGCCTGTTAACAAAGTCACGTGCCCTGAAAAAGCAAATATTTAGAGGTCATGAATTCTCACGTGCGGCGATTTTATCGCAAGTTTATCAATGAAGATGCACCCGTTCGCTTATATCATGAAGTGATTGCGCTCCGCTCCTTCTTTTTTTGGATTGGTCCATTTTCTATTTCGAGAATATTAAGTTTCAATCCTGGGGTTTGATGTATTTGGTTCAAGACCTTTTTGATAAATATGGAGAACATCTCGGTCTTCAACTCATCGCTGGAAAGACAGGGATGAAAAGGTCAATCAAGCTTCCTGAAGTCCACCGTCCAGGATTGAGCTTATCGGGATATCTGAAGAACTATGTCAGCCAGAGGCTTTTAGTGTTTGGGAATGTCGAAACTCTTTATCTTAAAGACATCAATAAAACGGTGCGCTTGGAAAGATTGAAGGGGATTTTAACACCTCAGACCCCTGCAGTAATTGTCGCAGGCCGTTATCAGCCTGTTAGAGAACTTGTTGGTTTTTGCGAACAGGACGGGATCCCTTTATTTCGAGCCAGCATGACGACAATGAATCTCGTCAGTAAGATGATCATGCTCTTAAACGAGGAATTTTCGCCGACGATGACTTGCCACGGCACCCTTGTCGAAGCATTTGGGGTCGGAGTTTTTATTCAAGGAGACTCGTCCGTGGGCAAGAGCGAGGCTGCTCTAGGATTAATCGAAAGAGGGCACCGCCTTATTTCAGATGATGTCGTACGGATTAAGTTAAGGGAAGGGACCTATCTTGAGGGATCTGGGCCTGAGTTAACGCGCCATTTGATGGAAATCCGAGGGATCGGAATTATTAATGTTGGGCACTTGTATGGAGCTGTTTGCGTGCGGGATGAAAAGACTGTTGACATTGTCGTTAAATTGGAAGACTGGGATGATCGGCGTTTTTATGACCGGATCGGGCTCGATGAAAAATATTGCGACATTTTGGGAATAAAAATTCCTTATCACATCCTTCCTGTAAAACCAGGTAGAGATGTTGTTCTCCTATTGGAAACAATCGTCCTCAATCATCGCTTGAAGGAGATGGGTTATAACTCAGCAAAAGAATTTAACACGAAATTACTTGAGACAATAGCTAAAAAGCAAAATCAGGGAAAACAGATCAGTGAAACTCTTAAGGAAAGTCAAAGTTAAAAATACTTTAGGACTTCATGCTCGTCCCGCGACAGCTATTGCAAAATTGTTGCAAGGGACCTCTGCATCTGTCTCTTTTACGTATCGGAGAGAAACGGTCAATGCGCGGAGCATCATGAGCGTCTTAATGTTAGCTGCAACGAAAAATTCCCAGATCACGATTGAGATTGAGGGTAAAGATGCTGAAGAAATCATGAGACGATTAGTCGAAGCCTTTGATAAAAGGTTTGGGGAATAAGAAAATGAAAGAGCATCTCAAGGAGTATCCATTCAAGGGCTTTCCTGTCAGTGAAGGGATCGCTATCGGCACCCCTTTTTTCTTAACTCAAGATGAGGAACAGATCCCAGAATTTCCAATTACAATTGGAGAGGTAGACGATGAAATTGCTCGTTATCGCAAGGCTCTATTCTCTAGCCGCGAAGATTTGAGGCGATTGCAGTCAGATCTTGTTCATGAAGGGTCGACCGATGTGATTACGATCATCGATGCCCATATTCAGATGCTCGAAGATCCGATGATGACGACTCAAATGGAAGAAAAAATTCGACAGATGCTTCAAAATACAGAATCTGTCTTTCATTCGGTCATGAGCGATTATGAAAATCGATTTTCCCGTTCAAGCGATGCTTTTTTTCAGCAAAGGTTAATCGATGTCATGGATTTAGCTAGGAGAGTATTAGGCCATTTGTGTCCGAATGATACAGTTTCGATTGCGGACATCCCATTCAATTCTGTGGTCTTTGCTCAAGAGTTAATTCCTTCCTATTCCGCTGCTGCACATATTTCGCGCGTCAGCGCATTTGTCACTCACGGAGGAGGAGGCAACTCCCATGCAGCGCTAATAGCTCGGGCTAAGGGAATTCCCTACGTTTCTTGCGTGGATATTTCAGCAATCCGTCAGGTTTTGTCCCAATGCGTCATCGTCGATGGGCAAACGGGCGATGTCATTGTGAATCCAGGGGCTGAAACTTTGGTAAAATACCAACAGCGGAAAACTTCTTTAAAGACGAGCATGCAAATTCTCCAGAAGGAATTGCAGTACGATGCCGAGACTATCGATGGGTTTCCTGTGCGGGTCTATGCAAACATTGGGCATTTCAACGATTTAGAGTCTTTGTCTCAAGCGGGGGCCGACGGAATTGGACTTTTTCGAACAGAATATCTTTTTTTTCAAAGCGAATCGCACGCTATGTCGGAAGAATCGCAGTATTTTGCCTATATTGAACTATTACAAAAGGCAAAAGGCGCTCCCGTCGTAATTCGTGTGTTCGATGTTGGCGGAGATAAAAGTCCCGAATTTTACACAGCAAACTCTAAAGTGGATAGCGCGGCTCTTGGGTGCCGCGGGATCCGTTATTTGATCCGACATCCCGATATTTTTAAGATTCAGCTCCGGGCTATTCTTAGAGCTGCCGTGCATGGCGATGTGCGGATATTATTGCCTCTTATTTCCGATATATGCGAACTGATCCAAGTGCGGCAGCTCATTACTGAGGTAGGCGATGAGCTGAAAAGTAAGGGTGTATCCTTTAAAGAAGTTATCCCTTTAGGTTGCATGATTGAAGTGCCTTCAGCTGTCCTCATTTGCGATGTTCTTGCCAAACACTGCGATTTCTTTTCGATAGGGACAAATGACCTCGTCCAGTACACGCTGGGAATCGATCGGACCAATCCGATGATGAGCGATTCTTGTTATCCTGCCCATCCCAGCGTTGTACGCATGATTAAAATGGTCGTTACAGAGGCCCGCCGACTTAATCGGCCGGTATCGATTTGTGGTGAAATCGCCTCGAATCCCCTTTTCATTCCTCTTTTACTCGGTCTTGGAGTCAGTGATTTTTCTTGTTCGCCCCGTTATATCCCTCAGGTCAAAAAGGCAATCCGCCAATACTCTCTCTTAAGCGCCTATGATTTAGCGCAGAGAGTTCTCCAGCTTAGTTCATCCGTCGAAGTATCCCATGTTCTTTTAGAACAGAATGCCCTCAGCAAGAAGGCTTGACTTTATGCCATTAAAGGTTAAACGGTAAAGACATTCCATCCGGAAATCCAACCCCTGCGGAAGATTCATCCGCAATCTTTTGATAAGCATCTTCAAAGGCGGCCCTGATCAGGTCTTGCAGACCCTCTAAGTCGCTCGGATCAACGCAGTCGGGCTTGATCACGATTTTCTGCAGCTCTTTATCGCCGTTTAAAGTCACGGTGACAAGGCCGTTTCCACTTATGCCGACAATCGACTTGCTCTTCATCTGATTGCGCATCACCTCAAGCTGTTGTTCCATGAACTTAGCTTGTTTTTTCATCTTAGAAAATCCACTTCCCATACTATTCTCCTTTCTTCTTTATTTTATTACGCCTTCAAGTTCGACTGAAGCAAAACGGATGAGTGTTTCATAGCAGCTTAACACGTTATGATGAGCAGGCTTTTTCTGAGGTTGCTCCGTTGGATTCATGATTGTTTGAGTTGATAGTTGCGGGATTAATGGATCGCTATCTGTTAGGGTCCACGCATGTTGGCGTTCTGGACTTCTATCAAATCGATCTTTTTCATTTCCGCTTTCTAAAGCAGCAGGATCTTTTCCCACTGGAGCGCTTACATTTTGGTTTGGTTCACCTGCATTAATAGTGGGCCCGCGATTTAATTGAGTTTTCACTTTATTGAGCAGCAGCTCTTCAACAGAAGGTGCGGGGGGAGCGCTTTCTGCAGGCGAAGAAGTGATTGTAGCGGGAAGAAGAGAAATTTTAGGTGCAGGAGCGGAATCCATCGCTGAAGGAGGAGGTAATCCTATTTGCTCTTGGATTTCAGAGAGCTTTTTGACAAGCGCTCCGAATGTCACCCGGTTCTTTGAGCGGATAAGATGGAGAAGGATCATTTCTAAGCCGATCCGCTTGAAAGGGCTTTTCAAGACTTGTTGCTGCCATTGGATCAGGTAATCAAGGATTGACAAGCATTGCTCTTCAGAATAGAGGGAGGCAGCGCTTTTGTAGCGCTCTTCATGCGTTGCGTTAAGGAAGAAGCAGGGTTTACCGAACTTGATCAGCAAGAGCGTCCGGAAATGCTCGAGCAAGTGATCGAGAAAATAGGAAAGGTCTTTTCCTGAGGAGAATAGGGTTTGCGATAATTCAAAGGCAAAGCTGCACCGGCATTCAGAAACGGCTTTATCGAGGGCAAAGAAGCTCTCCTTAGGCATCAGTCCCAACGTGTTTGAAACCCCTTCTGCGCTGATCGGTTGTTCTGCATAGCAGATTACCTGATCCATAAGAGATTCCGCGTCCCGTAGCGAACCTTCAGAAAGGTAGGCAATCAGAGAGAGAGCCTCTTCCTGACATTCTACGTCGAGGTTCTTTGCGATGTAGGCAAGTTTTTGCACCATCGCAGTCTGAGCGATTCGGTTGAGATCAAACCGTTGGCATCGGCTAATGATAGTAGGAAGGACTCTGTGGGGCTCTGTTGTGGCAAAGAAAAATTTAACTTTTGAAGGGGGCTCTTCTAATGTCTTAAGCAAAGCATTAAACGCTTCTTTGGTCAGCATGTGGACTTCATCGATGATATAGATCTTAAATTTGCCTGAAGCAGGAGTGTATCCGATCGTCTCATTGATTTGCCTGATATCGTCGATGCCACGGTTGGAGGCACCATCAATTTCCAATACATCAAGGGACCTCCCCGAAATGATTTCAAGACAGGAATGGCAGGCGTTGCAGGGTTCTAGGTCGGCTGTCAAGTTTTGGCAGTTAAGGGCCTTAGCAAAGACCCGTGCAAGGGTCGTCTTTCCTGTCCCACGGCAGCCGGAAAATAGGTAGGCATGCGCCAGCCGGTTGAAGCGGAGGGCGTTTTTTAAAGTCGTGACGATTGCTTCTTGTCCGACGACCGCTTCAAATGTCTGTGGACGGAACTTGCGAGGAATGACTTGATAGGTTTGTGTTTGCGTCTGCACAACTGCCTCAGGGTTGAGATCCATTTTAGGCATTATAAGAGAAAAGTAGAAAAGACTCGAGTGAGAATTGCATCACCGATGAAGTAGAATATTTTTTACAATAAATTTTTTGATCGATATGGGGGAGAGATAAGAAATAAATTTAAGTTGAGAAAATGAAAGATTTCTCGACAGCAATTGTAGTAGATTTGATATCATACGCATAGCAAGTAGCAATTTAGGTTTCAATGTTGGCCTCTATTACAATAAAGGCCTCATTCAAGGGTATTTGTGCAGCATAGGCAGTTTGAAGAGGGGGTGCAAGCTCCTGAACAGATAAAGTGGTACAGGCGATTTGGCGGCGATCAGTCCGGCAAGCGTTGGGCCTTGCTTCTAACATTTATTGTTTCTCTCACAATCTTCTTGCATTTCCGCGAAGTCCAAATGGAATTTTTGGAACTTGGTATTCAAGCGCCGAAATACGTCATTGCACAGGTCGACTTCGATTTTCTTGATGAGGAAGCTTCCCAGGTCCTCCGGCAGGAATCAGTCCGGGATATTGGAACGATTTATAGAGTTGAAGATAAGCAGGTTCATCAGTTTCGGCAGGAATTAGAGCTATCCCTAATCGAGCACCAAGGCTGGCGTAAAGAGCTGCCTATGTGTACGTTTGAAGAGCTTCATCAAACGATGGGGAAAATTGAAGAGGAGGTCTTGCAATCCCGCTTTTCAGATGAGCGGACGTTGCGGAAGATAGATGGGTTAAAAATCCCGGGCGATCATTTTTACTTATTGCAGCTCTCTCCAGAAGAGTCCCCTCCATTTTTCTTGCCGGCTTCTTATTGGACAAGTTTAGAAGGGCAGATTGTGGCGGATGAGAAGTTCCAAGCAGACGCCGTATCCTATCTTGCCCATTCCTTTTCCATCCAGTTATGGAATTTGCAAGAAGATTTTGGACTCGAGAGGCAAGTACGCAACCAGGTTCAAGAAACTGTATCCGAAAGACACACGCACATAGAAGCCGGAAGTCAATTAGTTCAAAAAGGGGAGATCGTCAGCCCCCGCCATCTCTCGATGGTCCAGGCGATGAAGAAAGCTTCGACCCGATTAAGAAACCTTTGGACTCCTCAAACACTGCTAGGCAGCGCCTTGATGGCTATCATTCTTACGGTGTTATCCCTCTACTATTTGCGGATGTTCCATAGAAGATTTCTCGATTCTTTGCGAAAAACAACCCTATTAGTAACGATTATTTTGATCGCGTTTCTGCTTGCTAAAGGGGCAGAGCGGCTTTTGCTCTATCATGGATATAATCTGATTGAAGTGGCTAGATTTCCCCTGTTGGTGCCCTTTGCAGCTCTGATGGTCTGCGTCTTAATAGGCGCTGAAATTGCTCTATTTGCCTCCTTTTTTTTAATTATTGTCTTCAGTTCCTCATTGAGCACAGGCCATGATTTTTCGTTTGCAATAGATTTCTTTTCGGCTTTGGCTACGATTTTATTTGCCCGAACGCTCCACCGCAGAAAAGAGGTTTTTGCTGTCTGCGGTAAAGTGTGGCTCTCTCTTATTCCCCTTTTTTTTGCTGTTAACCTGATTGAAAATACATTTTGGAATATCAATATCATTGTCGATTTAATGAGCAGTTTTCTATTCATGACGGTAACCGCTGTAATTGTGGTTGGCCTGCTTCCGATTTTAGAATCGCTGTTCCATGTCATGACTGATATGACCCTCATGGAATATATGGACCCCAATAACGAACTGCTTAGACGGCTTAGCCTAGAAGCTCCTGGGACTTATCAGCACTGCCTGGTGGTTGGGAATTTAGC
Organism: uncultured bacterium; assembly: GCA_964580785.1. GTDB lineage: Bacteria > Chlamydiota > Chlamydiia > Chlamydiales > Rhabdochlamydiaceae > Acherontichlamydia. Next base: position 8,708 of record CAZOKX010000015.1, on the reverse strand, counting down.
AGAGGAAGCTGCCCGTGCAGTCGGAGCTAATGGGCTGTTCTGCCGTGTATCGACCCTCTATCATGATATTGGAAAACTATTTAATCCCCATTATTTTACTGAGAATCAGCTTGGAGGCTTTAATATTCACCAGCTGCTGACGCCTCTTGAATCGACCCATGTGATCATCGCCCACGTGCCGGAAGGGGAAGCTTTAGCACGTAAATACCACCTCCCGCAGAGCTTTATCGATATCATCCGCGAGCATCACGGAACAACAATGGTCTACTACTTCTATTGTAAGCAGGTGGAGCAGATGGGAGGAGATGCAACTAAGGTGAATAAAAAATTATTTCGCTATCCAGGGCCTAAGCCCCGTTCCAAAGAATCGGCAATTATTATGTTGGCTGATACTCTCGAGGCAGCTTCGCGCAGCATGGAAGAGGTCAATGAAGAGACAATTTCAGAGATGATCGATAAGCTAATTGCCGAGAAGGCAGAAGACGGGCAGCTTGACGAATGCCAGCTTACATTTGAGGAACTCGGAGTTGTAAAAAAAGCAATGGCCAAAGCTCTTCTCATTACGAGGCACCTTCGGGTCAAATATCCCGAACGCTCTTCTTTAGGAAAAGGGAGTTTTCTTTAGATTTCCTTGGAAAGAGCATTCAATATGATGGGATCCTGTGAGCTAGGGTGCGCTGCAGCAAGTTGTATTGTTAATTATAAAATATTTGACAAAATAATTCATTAATCCTTTATAGATAAAATCGTAGTGCCTAAATTTTACTAAGCGCTACATTCCAACCTTTTAAGAGGGAAGCACAATGATCAGGTCGGGAGAAGAAATCCTAGTCGACATCGACACCACCCTTGATCAACTCATCCAAAATGCGACAACCATTAACCGCATTTCATTTGATACGCTTTTTACAAACGAAATGGAAGCTCTGCAAAAAACGCAAGAGAGCTTACTAGCACGACTCATCCATATGAACGATTTGCTGGATCAAGATGAAAAAAGAATCTGTTTTCGGAAAAAACCTGTTGTTTACTCGTCAATTGAAACTAAAATCACTCAATTCGGACGGTTAAACAACGAACTGGTGGACCAGCTAAAACAAGATATCAGCGCTGCAAAAAAACCAAATAAAAATCGACCTAAGATCCGCAAGAACCGTAAACGGATTAAAGTCCCTTGCTAACTCATCTCCCTTGTTAACCACAGCAAGGGAGTATCTTACAGCATTAGCAAGTCCTTAGAAATCAGCAAGCTTTCTGATTCCGCTTTCCAGATCAGACAACTGAGGTAAGACAGCGTCTTCAAGTTGCTTGCAGTAAGGAACAGGACAGTCTTTTCCCGTCACGCGGATAAGAGGAGCGTCTAAATAAGAAAAAGCTTCTTCAGCGACACGGGCTGCCACCTCAGAGCCAAATCCACATTGCCGCGCCGCTTCATGGGCAATAATCAGCTTACCCGTTTTCTTGACTGATCGGAGAACTGTTTCCATATCCAGAGGAACGATCGTTCTAAGATCGATGACCTCCACCGAAATCCCTTCTTGCGCCATTTTTTCTGCGACTTGCGATGACATAAACGTCATCATCCCCCAGCAGACCAATGTCAGATCATCCCCTTCTCGGACAACCTTAGCTTGACCAAGAGGGAGCAATTCATCTTCCTTAGGTTCTGGCCGAGCGCAGAACACCCGCTGCCGATAGAGAGCCTTATGCTCTAAAAAAATCACGGGGTTTGGGTCTCGAATCGCGGCCTTAAGCATCCGTTTTGCATCAGCGGCATTGCTCGGAATAACAACCTTTAATCCAGGACAATGGGCAAGAAATGCTTCAATGCTTTGAGAATGGTAAGGCCCGCCTTGGATGTATCCTCCGCATGGCATACGGATAACAACAGGACAATTCCATTCCCCATTCGAACGGTAATAGTAGCTAGCTAGTTCATTGAAGAGCTGATTGACAGCTGTCCACATGTAATCGGCAAATTGAATTTCGACAACAGGCTTGAAGTTATCGACGACAGACATTCCCATTGCAATCCCAACAATTGTCGATTCCGCAAGAGGAGAATTAAAGCAACGGCGATCACCATACTTTGCAGTTAGGCCCCGAGTAATTCCAAACACTCCACCTTTACCGTGAGCAACATCCTGGCCAAAGACCACAACTTGGTCATCCCTTTTCATCTCTTCATCAATGGCGTGGTTCAATGCATCCATCATCACAATGCTATTATCAGGAGAAGAAGGAGCGTCCTCTTCAGAAAACGAGATTACAGGACCAAAGTCAACATCTTTGAAAACACCCTGAGATGCCGTTTGTGGATCAGGAAACGGGATCCGATCTGCTTCAACAGCTGCCTCTTCAATCTGTTTGAAGCAGCGGTCGCGCAATAGAGCAAGATCTTCTGAAGTTGCGTAACCCATTTCAACAATCCATTGCTCAAACCGAGGGATCGGATCGCGCATCTTCTCTTCTTCAATGCACAATAAGTCCTTATACTTGCTTTGGTCGTCGCTGCTGCTGTGGGCTCCAAGACGCGGGACTTTAGCAACAATAAGGCTTGGCCCACCCCCGAAACGAGCTTTTGCAACAGCCTCTGCCAAAGATTGCGACACCTCTTCATAATCGCATCCATCAATATCAAATACGCTTAAACCTTCATAACCATGGCCGAGCTTTGCAATTGTACCGCCTGCGGTTTGATCCTTGACAGGAACGGAAATGGCCCATCCATTGTCTTGAATAACAAAAATAATGCCTAGCCGATGCAGACAAGAGAAATTCAGCGCTTCATGAAAATCGCCTTGTGAGGTTGATCCATCACCGCCAGAAACATAGACAACTTCATCCTTACCCGATAGTTGGACTGCTTTTGCGACGCCAACAGCTTGAAGAAATTGAGATCCAACACAGCTCGACTGGCACGGGATACGCAGATCTTTTTGAGAAAAATGCTCCGGCATCATTCTTCCGCCAGAGTGATGCGGAACAGAGCGAGCTAAAAATGCGCCGATGATCTCGGTTAAAGAGCAGCCAAGTCCAATGGCAAAAGCGCGATCGCGGTAGTAGGGCAGTCCCCAATCTTTTCCAGGAACAAGGCTTAAAGCGCTGACAGCGCCTATCATCTCGTGTCCATTAACACATAGATGGAATGTGCCCCCTTTATTCTGACGGACAAGCTTTTTCATCTTGTCATCCATCATGCGCGTTAAATAGATCGATTCAAGCGCTTTTAAAGAAGACGCCTTGATATCGATATTGGGCGAGATGTTCTGTTCTGTAACTTCTCCTATAAACGTGGGCATAAACTCTACTTCTTCTTGGGTTTCTTAGATTGGAGCGGCGTGACCATTTTAATACCCGGCCGCTTCGCTTCCTGCGAACCAGTTTTTGAGCCCCTTTCTTTTTTCTTTCCAGGTAAAAAGCCTTTGACCACATCCAATATTTTTGTTTTGTTAGAGCCTTCTTCAACCCCCTCCTCTTCATCCTCCGCTTCGAGCTCGGGCTGCTTGCTGACAGCGCGGATTAAGCGCTCTTCAGCACCTGTTGTTGGGATCTCCTCGATTTGGGAAAGGCGGCTGGAAAGATGGCGTAAAGATTCCAAACGCTCAGAAAGAGCCTGAAGCTTCGTATCGACTTTGACACGCGAGCTTCCACGCAAGCTAGCCAAGAGCTGGGCCTCCGTATCAAACTTAGCAGAAAAAGTCACTCCGGATGCACTTGTGATATCGGGCAGATATAAGAATTGGGAGCATACAGAAGGCACTGTTGTGTACATATCAACTGTCACCTGCGGCTCAATTTCAACCTTCACTACCTGTTTGGGCGGTCTGCCCCGTTTTGGACGCGGGTTAAGCGCTTCGTTGGAATAATAGGTCTTTGCCTTAGAATGCAACATCTCTCGAGCTGTTGCGACATCTTTGGGAACCTTGACATCGAAAAGATGGCACTTAAGCTTCTCCATCATGTTCTTGTTGAGATCTAGGTCCTCCTCAAAAACAAACTGAATCTGCTGCATGCGGAGCCACTCGATAATACGGATGCGTGAGCGCTCATGATAATACTGCTGCCACTTCTCAAGCTCGGTCAGATGGTCATAAATGAATTCAAGAAAATTTTCCCTAGCTTCTTTTGATTGGATGATGTCAAGCAACCTCTCTTTTGTATCAATATCATAAACTTTTTCGTTAATAAAACCTTCCATGAACTTCTTTGTTTCATAGTAAGTCATCTTAGGGAGGAGACAATACCGACCTGAATTCGTATGGATCTCTTGTTCTAAATCTTCGAGCTCCTTCTGCCCCTTATCCAAGTCGACATAAACTATAAATCCTTCAACTTTATCAAGATAGAAGTCACGCTCGTCATCAGATTTCGCAAAAGAGTCCATCAAACGGTGATAACGAAGCATTAAGGGATTTTGAGCTTGTGGGAATTTAGGCATAAATAAACCTTTTTAAAAGCCCAGGATAACATAGAAAGCTTCCCCTTTCAAGGACTACTTTTTAACTGGAATACATCCAAATAAATTCAAAAATTTACTGCACTCTATTTTTTTCAGGTACCCCGACATAGGAGAGGGTATCTAATCCTTTAATGCCTCTTTCTTAAACTCCCAACTCCTGCTGTTGTTTGGGAGTAAAGGGGAATTTCTTTTCAACCGCCCGCATGTAGACAGCGCCCATTGCGCAGATCAGTGTACCAAACACCAACATCGGCAATGGGCCTAAGTAGGCGCACATTAATCCTCCTAATGCTGGAGCAACAATGCCTCTTAGACCAACCATCAAGACATTAACCCTCGAATACTGCGAGCTATCTTCATCATTTGCAAATAGCGTTCCCGATAAGTTCCAAAGCAAATGGCTGCCCGCTTGAGCTATCCCATAAAGGATAAAAGCGAGGTAGAACCATTGCATATTGAACAGAGACAAAAATAAGACCAGAGGAAAAAGTCCAAACCCGATTAAGATCCGGATCGTCAACTGGGGAATTGATAATTGCGATAACCCCTTTCTCCAAAAATAGGAGGACAAGACAATCCCAACACCCATCAAAATCGACCTTCCCATCACAATCTGCGTATGCTCTAAATTCAACATATCGACGTAGAAAATAGATAGGCTCGGGGCAATGAGCATTAGCCCAAAACCGCCCATCATGAATCCCCATTGAAATCGGGCAAAATCCGGCCTCTTGCGCAAGAGGGCAAATGCTTCCTTCCACGGCCGGATAGCCCTAATTTTAAATGGCGGTAATGAAGTACAAACTGCCTTGTTAATTTCAATAGGAACGCGCAGCTGCAGCCAGACGCTGCTAAGACTGACCAATGCAGTAAACCCGCATAAAAGCTGCCAAGCAGAAGGGTGGAAATCGAGCAGCCCCCCCATGACCAATCCCAGAAGAATACTCTCGATAAAGCTCAAGACAAAATAAAAAGTATATATTTTTTCGCGCGCATCCTTGGGGATATTAATTTTCAAAATCTCAATTAACGCCGGAATCCCCGATTTGTTAAAAAACTCATAAACTGCGCAGGAAAAGATCACGTACCACACATTAGCGAACCAGGGGATAAACAAAAATGGCAACCGCCCAAGCGCCCATGCCACAATTAAGTTAGAACGGAGCAGGTCAGGCCGATTGGTCAAGTTAGCGCTCCAATAGAAGGAGAAGACGGGAAGAACAGGCCTTAGTGCTGTGAGAATAGATATCTCTAACAAACTGGCACCAAGATCTTTACGAAAGATAAAAGGGAGAAGAGCATATAGAACGATGAAAGGCTCGTTGGACAAGTTCATCCACAGCAAAGCCCGGCTCGTTTTTTGATGAATCGAATGGGAACGCCGATTCCTATTTATTTCTAACTTCATCAGAAAGATCACAAACTGTTCTTGAGAAGACAATCATATCAAATAAATAGAAAAAAGTCGTGTTTAATCGGTTTTCTGCTTCAGCTACCCCCCAGGGCAATTTAACTAAAAATTTTTCGCGCCTTTTTGCAAAAAATAGTTCCCAAAATCCCTTTTAACCCACATTCCGCACGCCTCCGCAAGGCAAGGGAAGCTGGCCTGATTTTTTCCACTTCTTTTGAAACTCATTTTGGCCGTTTACAAATGAGGCATTTCATCCTTGTAACGAGGATTCTTCATAATTTTTTTGCAATTAAAACAATAAACCAGAGCATCCAAAAATGAGTGACTCTTCCAAGCATCTGAACAAAAAGGACAAATTAGCCACTCAGCATCTCCAACTTGCGCAATTTCTGCAATTGAGGAGTTAGGAAACTCTAACAGATTGCATTCGACTTTTCAAGGCATTCAGAAATCATATTAAAATCATTTTTGTTTAATAAATAATAAACTTCATTGTTAAAAATTCGAACGATCCCTTTTTTTTGAAGTGGAATTATATGAGGACTTTTTGGAAAGTCTAAAGATTCTTCAAAGATTAAAGTAAAAATTTCTTTTTCTTTTAAGAAATTGAAAAAAAAATCACAAATTTCAAGTTGAATTGTTGGAATTTCTGACCAAGTCGAATTACTTTCCACTTGATCATCATCGTTTCTATGGATCTGAGGAAGAATTCCCCCAGAATCAAAATCATATAATTTCGAAGCTGCTGCTATAGAAGGTAGCAGCACAAAAAAATTCCCTAATCTGAAATCATTTAACTTTAAAATCTCAACAGATAAAGTGTTTCCATTTTCTAGAATGGTCTTAAGATACTTAAAAGCTATGTCATAATGTAAAGTGTATTTTTCAAGCATATTTAGAGTTTTTCTTGCCATGTTCCATCGATATTTAACCTTGCTCCCTTGGAAAATTCAGAACTACGATAATCCCAGTGAGGTTTCTTTGGAGGTGGGTGATCTAAATCTGGATGAAGACTTTCCCCAGTTGTCTCGTTATACCAACTGCCATGCCTACTTCCAGGATCACCTTTTCCCCTCCACTCAAAGCCCTCTTCCGGACATTTTGTTGGATCATTGCCTAGCTCATCACCTTTATAGGGGGGCTTCTTCTTTTTTTCAGTGTCAACAGCCTGATTAAGGCCCAATGACACGTTGGCCATCTGGCCAACTGCTGCTCCAAATGCTTTTTCCAGATCACTACTATGCGAATGACCAAATTAAAAAATTATTTTAAAAATTTTTGTTAAACTGTATTAGCAGGCGCTGAATGCGGGATTAATCTTCATTTTTCAAAAATTTTTCAGGAATCTGCAGGGAACTTCCATCTAAAAGTTCGACGGTATATAACCAATTACTTTTGATGCAATCATAAGCTAGTTCAGCTTCTTTTGAATCAATTTCAATCATTCCACAAACAAAACCAATTTCTAGTGGATGATATTCTTCAGGGGCATCAGAGGAAATTCTAACAACATCCCCATAATCAAATCTATTCAGTTTGTCTTGCATAATTATCCATTTTTTTTAACTTTTGATGGGAAGCCATTCGGATCCGTCACAATTAATCACGCCGGGTACATGAGCATGTGGTGCATTTGCCCTCGGATCCGCATGTTTAGGTGGCGGATGCCCCCCACCGTCTTTACGTTGACCATTAGGAATTCCTTTAGGCCCTATTCCAGGCTGCATTTCTTGCATCCATTTGCCATCTTTAGTGCCTGTAAGCCAATTTCCAGGAGGCACTTTAATTGCATTACCAGCTTCATCAACAATAACTACATCCTGATCAATAGGTCCATCAAATGGATTTGTATTCTGTTTCTTCTTTTTTTCAGTTTCAACAGCCTGATTAAGAGCAAGGCCCAACGACCCTTTGGCCATCTGGCCAAACGCTGCTCCAAACGCTTTTTCCAGATCACTACTATGCGAATGACCAAATTGATGTTCAAGCTCGTATCCTACAAATGCGGCAACAGCTGCTGCGGCAACTACTTTCCAAGTTAGAGCTAGAAGAGGGATAGCAACGATGAACTGCCCATCGGGATCGGCGTAGGAAAAAGGGTTGTTCAGCACATACTGGTAAAGGTTCATGCTGTCAGCAAAACCCATCGGATCGGCAGAGATCCACCGGCCTAGAGCTGGATCATAATAGCGTTTGCCAAAGTAGATCAGGTTTAGCTCAGGATCCAACCTCTTGGAAGCAAAGCGCCAAGGATTTTGGTCTTGAGTTGCTGTGAGCGTTTCACCAAAGGCGCTGAAGACATAAGCATTTTTTTGTGTATTTCCTTATAATTCTTTATTCAAAATCTTTGTGGTTTTGCACCTCTTTATTCATATTTCTCTAAAAAACACTCGGGAATTTCAATATCAGCCCCCCCGATGTATTCGACAGTATACATCCATTCTCCTAAATTACGTTTATATTTATATGCTAGGATTTTTGTTTTAATTTTTATCATTCCACAGACTGATGCGATTTGCCCTGGACGAAATTGAGATGGTGCTGTGTCTTTCACTTTTACAGACTCTCCCCAATCGAATTTATTGTCATCAATGTCGTTCATAAGAAGACTCCTATTTCATTTTTTAATTGGCAACCAAGGTGTTCCATCAGGATTTAAAACTCCAGGAACATGACCATGAGGTTTCCTTCCGCGAACGTCTTTCTCTCGGGTATGCCCTCCACCATCTTTTCTTTCTCCTGTAGGGGCACCATCTTTATCTCTTACTTGAATCCATTTTCCATCTTTAGTGCCTGTAAGCCAATTCCCAGGAGGCACTTTAATTGCATTACCAG
>CAZOKX010000014.1:0-38866 GCA_964580785.1 uncultured bacterium | reverse complement strand
GGAAATTATTGCTACAGCGTATTGCTGGGGAGGTTTAGGTTTGTGGACAGTCTCTGAACGAATATCAGCTCGCGCAGATAATGAGCATTGCATAACCCGTGCTTTAATTGGCCGTAGGCAAAATATGGAAACCAACGATCATGGATTCCAGTTCCTTGAAATATGGGTAAAATACGCGCCGCATCCATTGCCTCCTGGCCGCGCTTGGCGTGCATCGTATATTGATCCGGCTTTCATCAAGGTAGACTCGATTTTCTTCGGGGACCTTTTTGATTTCTTCGATAAATTCTCTTCTTTTCTCCTCATCCCTTTCCTTATAGAAGGGTGTCTTTTTTTAGAGAAATTTTAAGCCTTTTACAGGCATAAAACACAGCTTATAGAGTAGACCCAAGCTCTTCTGCTATCTCTCGAAGATATGCATATGGGTGTTGCTCAATAAAAGACCGTAATTTTTGACTGTCGATCAGGCTTGGAGAACGCATTCTTGGCTTAGGTGCCAGGTGATTATCTCGTTCCCTTCGAATCCAGTTTTCTAATGTCCGTTCTGTGATCTCAAAAACTTCAGCTGTTTTCTTTCGATCACCAACTTTAGCAAGATGCTTTAGAGCTTTCTTTCTTAAATCCAGTGAATAAGTCATCCGACTATGCTATACTACTCAGGAGAAAAAAATAAATTTAAATCACTATATAGTCTTTGAAGTGGGACCACCACCAAGGAAGAAGCCACTCTTGAATAGCATCGGCCCGGCATAAGATCCCAATTCGTAATCTTTATCTGTCCAGCCAGAAGGAAGATCGACAGCTTTGTCAAGAGAGCGTTTTATGTTTTCTGGTGTTTTTGATTTGAAGCAATCTGGTCGAAATTGCCATTCTTGAAAGATACTATTAGCGCGTCTTTTGAGGTGTTCTTTTTTACGAAAGCGAGCCTGCTTTTCGGCGTTTGATATTTGAGTCATATAGAATCCCATTAGCTACATAACTTAAAAAGTCAAAAAGTAACCAAAGGCGTGGAAATTGTCAAGTCCTACACACAGATTGTCTCCGATAACCAGGTAACTGAAGTAAAGAAAAGTGGATTTTCTCCCAGTCAAAAGTTCTGACCCCGTTCAATCGCCCCCACATTTCTTTTTCGCTTCATAAGACTGAAAATGAGCAGGTTGCGATACAGCACCCAAATCAGCCCAAAGCGCAGTTCACATCCGTGGACCACTTTATGTACGGCCCTCCTACAACAATTGGCGATAAGCCCAGCAGCTAACCTTTGAAAACTAAAACCAAAGGTAGCTTCATGAAAGGCATCGACAAAAGTACCCACAAAAACGGGACGGTTTCCTACCGCGCCCGGGTTCGTATTAAAGTATATCCAGTCATCTCCTTGTCTTGCTGCAAGCTGCAAAAAAAGAATCTAGAGCAGGCTTAATCCCCCCCCTCTCCCGAATATAGCCTTTTCCACCACTACCTACCCAGTGGTAGATCTTAGCATTTAGACAAAAACCATAGCTCATCCGCCAGTTCCAAATTTCCGAGATCTCGTTGACCTCGATCCTTTCATGGGAGATCAGATGGGACAATAACGGATCGTCGCCCCAAAACAAATGGTTGCAGCAGATGGCTTCTTCAGCCCACTTTTCAATAAGAAAAGCGCCGTGCTGATAAGCTATCAATCCACTGTTATATTTGATGTCAGGATGAAACCGGGGAAGATGCGCTGAGGCTGGTTCACGAACAATGGCAATTGGGAGCTCTGAGCTGGAGGCTTCAAATAGATCGGAGATCGAAGCTAAGATCTCGCAATCCAGATCAATCCAAAGTGTCTTGAAATAGGGAGTCTGGAGCAAGGCTAGCGGTTTTTTGAACCATGTACTGCGCGCCAGCCAAACACCTGGGCCATAGATCTCTTCCCATTTGACTATTAAATCCTTTGAAATCCCCTCTTGCGAAGCGATCCGTGCAGGATCAAAAGCAATATCGATGACAGAGCCCCTTTTTTCACACCAGAGCCTAGCTTCACAAGACATGCCAAAATCGCAAAATGTGACAGGAAAATCATTATAGTCTTTGAAGCGGGACCACCACCAAGGAAGAAGCCACTCTTGAAGAGCATCGGCCCCGCATAAGATCCCGCGCGGCAGTATCGGTTTTTCTTTCCACATGTTGCTAGATCTAAATTACGACCTCTTTATGTAGTCGACGATATCTTTCACTTCGCTCTTCATTTTTTCAGGCGTAGCCTGCAAAGAAGCTTGGGCATGTGCCAGCGCTTGTTCCCGCTGATTTTTTGCAAAGAAAAATTGGGCGATCATCATCTCGACCTTCCACAGGTTATCCGGGTCATCCTTTCCAAACTTTTGCACATAATTGACCAGAGGAGAAACCGCCTTGCAAATACTTTCCTTTCCCTTGACATCGAATCCTAGCCTTTGAAATTCTAGAATCGCCATTTTTAGTTGGGTCCCCATTTTGTTGTCTGGGTCTTTATCAATCAGTTCTTTGCGCATTTTCTGGACAGCTTCTGACTTAAACTTAGACTTTTCCAACAGAGCAGCATATTTTTCAAGAATGAAAAAAGAGCCTTTTTCTTTTTTTAAGCCGATTTGCAAGATCTGGTCACGATAGGATCGGGAAGAGAGCTTTTTGGCATTGATGTAAAGCTGTGCCATCTGCTCTTCAGAATTTAGAACCTTAGGATTCTTTAAGAATGCGACCACCTCTTCAAAGTTCTCAACTAACTCAATGACCTGCGCAGCATAATCTTGAGCAGAGAGGGGCAAAAAGCCCAAACGGGCAATCTCTTCTTGGGAGTAATCGAAAAGCACAAGCGTCGGTGACTGTTCGATATGAAAAATGCTTCGCATCTGCTTATTATGCTCAGAATCCTCTTCATCTAAAGTCACTGCAGCGCAATGCGCTATTCCTTTAAGCCGGTTCAAAAAGTGAGGTGAATTCAATACATCGCCTTTTAATTTTTCGGCCCAAGGGCACCATCCATCTCCTAAAAATGCAACAACCAAAATTTTTTGATCCTCTTGCGCTCGAAAAAGGGCTCTATCGAGGTCATCCGACCAGATCGAAGAAAGAGAAATGCTGCGCTTGGGCTCACCGCCAGCAAAAAGAAGCGCACTCTCTACTTTGGCATATCCAATATTAAAGCAAAAAAAAGCTGAACTAATTAACAAGCAACGAAAAAACATGGCTCATTGAAATAAATAGGAGTTTGTTTTAAAATATGTATTCATTTAATTTCTCTATAGAAAATGAAAACATTTCCTCCTACAATTATTTTACGCCACCGCAGAGAAAACCTAAAAAAGTGCAGCTTAAGAGGGCTCGAAGCTCGACAAGAAATGCGGTTTTTTACTTATCCCAAAGACCCGCTTCCTGACCTGAAGGGATACGTTCTGCTGACCCTTGATGGACCGCCTCTTACCTCCAAGGATGGTTCATTAGGACTTTTCCTTATTGACAGCACCTGGCGGCGCGCACAAACGATGTTCCGCCAGCTTCCAATGCCGCATTCTTTTGAATGCCGCAGCATCCCTCCCGAATATACGACAGCCTACCCTAGGAGCCAAGAAGACTGCTCCGACCCCGGCCGCGGACTAGCCTCTGTGGAGGCCCTGTACATCGCCTACCATCTTCTAAATAGGCCTGTCTCTGGGTTGCTTGACGAATACTATTGGAAGGACGCCTTCTTAGAAAAAAACTGTTTTTAGACCGACTTGCAAGAGCTATATTCAGAATTTTTCCTTAAAAGAAGGTCCGTTTTCCTGACTTTGTCCAATCTTATGATCAACTCGCTGCCTTTCGCCGATCATAAGATTGGACCAGGAAAAAAAGCGGTAAATCGTATTGCCTTTTTTGATCTTTTTGCTATAATTTGCGCAGAGGGAGTCGAACGCCCCAGCTTTGACAGACTGAAAAGACGATATTCCAAAGCGATGTGCTTTCTGGATTCATTTTTTAAACAAGTGGCTTCGGTTCTATGTTTAAACTGTCAAATGAACCGATTAAGGCCATGTTTAAAAAAGGTATTCTTAATGAACCTTATAAAAATATGCGCAGATTTTCTGCGTGCTCATCTAACAGACAATCACAATATCAAATTAAAGCCTACACATGCGCACGAGCTTGTAGCTGCGTATTTTGGCTATACAAGTAATGCAGCTTTACGTGCAGAGAGGGTTGCTAATGTCAACAATCTATCTCAAGGCGAAGTTATAGTGATGGTTCCTGACAGTTTGATCGACCAGCGTCGTAAAGAACTTCGAGGATTGCCATCTGAATTACCCGATAGTTACACATTAGGAGAAGCAATTTACAGCCCTCTTTTCTCGGATAAATGGTGGAAAAGTTCCTACCCTCCATTTAGAAGCTTTGAAAAACTGGCAAGATTTATCTTTGACAATGTCGTTAAAAATAGTGATTCGTTTCGACAGGCCTTCAAGTTCCATAAAAACATCCTCATGCACCATTTGTTGGATGTGAAAGCTGTAGAAAACGATGTGTTTCTAATAATTACGCATTGTCATGAAATATCTACAGAAGAGTTAAGCACTAATGGCAGGACCATCATTAAACTTCCTCGTGTGGCTGGGCATATTGCATATGGCAATCCACAATTTATTGTCGAAAGACACACAGGGGGACGCCAGCAAACCCTCAAAAAAAAAGGAGCATAAAAAATGCCTTTTCAACTTCATGAAGGCGCTGCTTTTGAGCGTCTTCTTGGATGTAGGATAAAATTTGGCCGAATTGTCCTTTGGCTTGTGCTATAAGTGTTTCCATAATACTCCGGCGTTGGTGTGTTTTTTAGTAAAAAACATTTTACGCTTGGAGTATTTTTTTTATTCAAACTTTTCGTTGTTTCCCCTCATAACTGTTTGGCTATACACCCTCCCGTTAGATCTGGAGTAGTGAAGGGAGCGTGCAAAAATTTGGTTAAAGATCAGATGGAACAGTGCGGGGTGCGGTGGACAATTGCTGGCGCGAAAGCAGTGTTGAGAATGAGATCAATTCAGCTCAGACGATTTGTTGGCCTCACCACTGCACAGAGGGCATCTGACCATATTCAGCCAATTTAGAGACAAGTTGATCGAACATAAAATTCATGTCAGTTGTTTAGCGAGCCAAACCGTCAATATAAATTTAAGCGACTACATCTGATCAAAAGGCGTTAATTTTTTTTAATGCATTAAGTAATAATATTAGTCCTAGAGCAAAAAACATCAGAGAAAAGATGATCAAGCTCCCGTCAATTTTCTTGACTTTACCTTTGTAAAATAATACGCCACACCCCAAAAATGCCCAAAGAGCCATGCTAAATTCTACAGGTAAGTATAGAGGAAATTGAGATAATCTAATAAATAGGATCAATAATAACCCATAAAAAAGTTTTTCGTTTTTTTTTCTATACGCTTTGTAAAAGCCGTAAACCAAAGCGGGGATCATTAGATAAAATATATACTGATCGCTCATCTTCCCCTCCTATCATTATCTCTTTCAAGCTCTTTAGCCGTATCAAGTGATTTGTCTAGTTTCATCAATCCTTCAATTTCACGACTAATATCTATTGAGCGACAATATCTCTCAGCAGCTTCTTTAAAATCATTCATCGCAGCTAGCCCACTAAGGATAGCAACTGGAAGGGCTTCAACTGCTAATCCTGCGGCCATCGCCTCAAGAATAGCAATTGCAGCGCTTTTAACAGCCTCAGATTTTAAATTTTCTGATTCTTTTCTAAGAGTTTCTAGCTTCTCCTGCAATGGTGCATGTTCAATAGAGACAATTTGGTTCTTTAGATCTCCGAATTTAGCAACAAATCTTTCAACTTCTTGCTGCATTTTCTCATATTCTGATTTAAGCACACCTTGATTACCATCATGGGTGCCGGGGCCATACACTCGCTCATTGGCTTCAGCAGGCACCCATCGATCCAAGATTGGAATCATCCTATTTTCTGAATGGCTAGCTCTGCGTAAAAAAGCATTAGAAAATGGATGAGAAATATATGAAGATGAATGTTCGATAATCCAATCAGCAGCAAGGTCGAATGCTATCTGAAGCTCTGTTTGTGTCATGTTCAATTGCATTAACTGCCTGAGGCTATCAAACTCCTTACAGTGGGATGACGACACAGCAGAGGCCGCTAAAACCATAGCAAGGCCGCGGGTCCTATTTTGAAAGCTCCCTTCTTCAAAGAAATAGAGCAACCCAAGGCGTGTCTGCGCACTCAAACAACCCTGCAAAGATGAAGACGAATACCAATAGAGAGCTTTTTCTAAATCTCGGGGAAGCCCTCCTTCTCCACTTTCGTGCAACATCCCAATAACATACTGAGATTGTGGGTCGCCTTTTTTGGCAGCGCTATAGATGAGCTCTATTATTGCTTCATTTGCAGGTAATAAGTTTACATCTGCTACTATTGGCAAAGAGAAGCTAAAAAATAAAAAAGCAAGAATTTTCATGTTTTATTCTCCTTGGAGCGCATTTAAAAAAGAGCCTAAAACACAAGGAGTAAACATACAAGCAGGCTCATCCCAAAATTCTAAAGATCTCGTACTAAAAATGCAAATTGTTAATGAGTAAATCTGTCGACTGATTGCTCAGCAAGATCAAATCTGCAATGAACAGGACCTGGAGAAACTGGAGTGCAAAGCGCAAGCGCTGACAAAGCAGCTCGGAGACCTTATCGTAGCGCAAAAGGTCCAGCATACCCTAGACGATCATAGCTCAAGATATGAGCTGAAAGACATGTTTCGCTGCTTCTGCGCTTGAATCTTGGTTACCGAGCTGTTCCTTTAATGCAAGGAAGGATGCTTGGCAGATCTTCCTCTGTGATCCATCGATTAATGATGAGATCTTTTGGTAGAGGTTTTTTTTTGTGAAGTTGGGCCCGAACAGCTCTGGAAACACTTCAAAATTGGCTATTATATTGACAAGGCAGTAAAAAGGAAGGCGGATCTTAAGGATATCTTGTGCGATGAACAAGTCTAAAGGGGAGATCGCATAAGTGACCACTGTAGGGACTTCATGTAGGGCAAGCTCTAATGTAACAGTTCCTGATTTAGCAATCGCAGCATGTGCTGCCCGCATCAGTTCGTAGGACCTATCTTGTGGAATCAATTGCAGATTATCCTTCCATTGTTGCTTCTGCACGATCGTTTCAATCAGTGGACGGAACTGTTCATCTGAAATTGAAAGGGCGAATGCTAGGTCGGGATTATCCTGGGCTAGCCGAGTGCACACCTGCAGCTGCAGGGCAAGGTTTCTTTCAAGTTCCTTTCTGCGACTGCCTGGAAAAATAGCGATGATTTTTTTGTCCTTGGGAAATGGGTAAGGAAGATAGTTATGTTCTTTGACCCGTTTGACCAAAGGGTGGCCAACATATTCGACCCGGAGATTAGTATTGGCAAAATAGCCCTTTTCAAAGGGAAGGATCGTGAGGAGAAGATCTAGGTACTTCGCCATGAAAGGGATCCGTTTTTTTCCCCAGGCCCAAACGGAGGGGCAAATGTAGTGACAGAGTTTTCCCTGATACCCCTTTTTTCTCAAATGTTGTGCCATACGCAGATTAAAGCCTGGGTAGTCGATAAAAAGTACAGCCTTTGGTTTTAAGGTGAGGACCTGATTTGCGACAAAGTAGAATTGGCGGATCAATTTCGGAAGGGCTAAAAAGACATCAACGAAGCCCATGACCTGAAATTCCTCCATAGGTAGGACGCAGTCCATTCCTGCAGCACGCATTTTAGGTCCTCCAACCCCAGAAATACATAAGGAAGGGGAATGGCGTTTTAATGCTTCAAGGATTTTTTCACCGTGCAGGTCGGCGCTTTTTTCTCCGGCAAAGATAAATAGGTCACATGACATCGATTACGCCTAGCCTTTCTCCGATCCACCGAGCGCCGTCCTGAAAGATCTTTTTTCCTGTTCCATGCCCTTGGTAGCCGATTGATGGGGCGATGATCAGTTCGATCTGAGGCGAGCGAACCTTCTTTTCTAAAGCTTTTTGGGATGCTTTTTCAATGAAATCAAAACAGTTGCGCGTTCCGACACGAGTGTCGAGGTTCCCGATATAGAAACGGATATTGCGGTCACATACTTTGTCAATGAGCTTTTCAAGATCGAGTTCATTAGCGAAGGATGTATCTGGAACCTCTTGAAACTCTTTTATTGCCGACAATTTTGTTAGTGGAGCAAAACCGACAATCGATTGAAATTGCGGAATTTGGGCAGCGACATGGGTTGCGACAAAAGCCCCTCGTGACAGGCCCATTGCTCCCAGACGCTTTGGAATCAAGACCCCTTGATGGATAAGTCCTTCCACTGCGCATTGCACCTTATCAATAAATTTCTGAAAAAAATTGCTGCCGAAAGCGAACTCTTTGGCCCAAACGGTCATTGCTTGCGCGGCAGGGAGCAGATGTCCGTGACCTGGAAGGGTCAAAGAAAAAACGCGCATCGGCAACGTGGAGAGATAAGCTGCTGGTTGGTTAAAAGGATCTTGGCACAAGCTTTCTTCAGAAGAAAGGGCGAAGTAAAAAAGCGCTGGAAGCGGCCCTTGAGAAATATCCGGGCCTAAATAAGCCACTTGGATATCTGCATTGAGATCAACGGTGTTTAGGATCAAGTCGTTGTTAAGCATTGCATTACCCCCTAGAAGGCCTTCTCCTCCGTCTGCGTTTGCGCTCTATCGGCTGACTTGGAGATGTAGCTGCATCTTGCCACTCTTGATAGATTTTTTGTAAGGCGGGTTGAATGCAGCAGCGCACCTCTAAAAATTTGAGGGCTTTGGAGAATTCAGGATCATTAGGAATACGGATCTTCCGATTCTTTTTCTTATCCAACGGCGTGAGCCGGTACTGGGAGGTTAAGATTGAGGCGAGAGTCCCTCTGATCCGGCGCGGAATATGCAAAAAAGGGTGGAACACTTCATCGATTTGCTGGTGGACTTCTTGGTAGATTTCGCCCAAATGAGGAACTCTTTCCCGGTCGACATACCGCACTTGAAATCGCTTTTCTAGAAGGGGGAAGACCAGGCAGGAGAGTAAAATAGCGCGGTCGAGCAGCTGGTTTGGAGGAGCATGGAAAGTTGTGTCGATCTCCTGAAGGTAGGGATAGACTTCTTCTCCCTCAGAAGATTCTAAATATTCTCCCAAAACAGGCATAAGCAAGTGGAGCATTCCATGTTCGGTCATCAAACGGAAAAATGCTTCGGATGCGCGTGACTCGAGCATACGCAACAGCTCTTCTTGAACACGGGCTGGAGAGCTTTTAACAATCTCGCTACGGCACTCTAAGAGCGCGATGCGCGATGGGGGATCGACATCAAAGCCATACCGCGCCTGGAATTTGATCAAGCGGAGCATGCGTACAGGATCCTGACGGAAACGGATAAATGGCTGTCCAATTGTTCGGAGGATTTTTTTTTGGGCGTCTGGGTAGCCGCCCACATAATCGATGATTGTCTGATTTGCGGGATCGTAGAATAAGCCATTAATGGTGAAATCGCGGCGCATTACGTCTTCTTCAGGGGATCCCCACTTATTATCCCGGACAATAAGCTCGTCCGTTTCAGTGTCGCCCGATCGGAATGTAGCCACCTCGATCACCTTTTGCCCAAAGCGAATATGAGCCAAACGAAAACGGCGTCCAATTAAGATGCAGTTGCGGAATAGCTTTCTGATCTGCTCAGGTTCTGCAGAAGTAGAGATGTCGAAATCTTTGGGTTTTTGGTCAAGAAGAAGATCCCGTACACTTCCTCCTACTAGATATGCCGTAAACCCAGCAAGGCGCAACTTTTCCATAACATAAAGCGCATCAGGATCGACTTTGCTAATGGGAAGTTGGTGCTGCGCAAAGGGATAGATCTTCTGTTCCACTTCACCCTTTTGTGAAAGTTAATTTGCAAATTAAGATGAACCCATCCTATCTGATTGGCCCGTATAAAGTCAAGCATATGAAGACTCTACATCCTGGCACTAAAAGAGTTAAAGAGGAGGCGCAAAACTTGCTTTGGAGGTCAAATTCGCTAATTTCAAAATAGCTGCAAGAACGGGTCCTTCGTGAACGAAGGTTTTGATTTTCAAAAATTTCTATTTAGTCGCTCCTGATTTAGTCGATTTTCTTCTATGAAATTCTAGTGAAAAACCAAGCGTGTTTTTGGCCTGGTTCAAAGCTGGGTAACAAATCTGCGACACTTCGTCGCAGATTTGTTACCCAGCTTTGAACCAGGCCCTAAATCGAGATAACTTCAACTTAAAATCCTATAGCGATCAATACGAGATTTTTGTACCATCTTCACTTAATTTCAAGACCGGAACAAGCTCATGGAAAAGCTCAAAATTTATATAGACAGACTAAAAAACGGCCATGTCGAGAAATTTAAAGAAACCGTTGAGCCGGGATTTTTGGGAATTATTGAAGAAGAGCTTAACTTCCCAGAGAATGTCGAAGTCAGCGGCGAAGTTTATCTAGCTGATGATCATTTAGTGGCCCACTTATCTATTTGCACATCAGCAAAGCTCCCGTGTTCCATTTGCAATACGCCGGTCTGCATTCCGATTACGATTCAGAATGCTTACAGCACCGTCCTCTTAGAAGAGGTCCGCTCTGCGACTTACGATCTGACAAATGAAATCCGAGAGACTACCTTGCTTCAAGCTCCCCTTTTTGCAGAATGCAACAATGGTAAATGTCCGGAACGGGACCAAATCAAAAAATTTCTCCACAGCGAATCTGACGCACAGCAAAGCCTAGAACAATCCCCGGTCGTCCATTTCCCCTTTGCAGATTTGGACGTCAGCAATCAATAATTTTTTAACTTTAAAAAAAACCAACCCTTGTGTATAAGCAGTGCTTAATTTTTTAAGGAGATCACACTATGGCAGTACCACGCAATCGGACGTCAAATGCTAGAAAAAATTCAAGACGTTCTCACCACGCAAAAAAACCGAAAAATGTTTCGAATTGCTCTAACTGCAGCAAACCGCGCATCCCACACCGAATTTGTCCTCACTGCGGGTTTTATGCAGGACGCGCTATCGTTCACGCTAGCATTGATTAAAGTCTGCGCAGGCGCGGGGAAGGTCTAAGCTGACCTTCTCAATGCAAGGCTGATGAAACGACATCGGTCACAAGCTAATTCTCATGGCTCTTCTTTGCATTCAGCCGCTCCAAATTACTCACTCTTTTTAGGAAACAAAAAAGGCGTGCCACACCAAAGCCCACACAGCACCTCATGCCACATCGGCATCGACCTGATGGGAAGCGACACCCAGCCCCTCGAGCTTTTGCATGCAATCTACCGCTTTGCAAGTCAATTGCCATCAACAGCCCACCTTACCTTATTTGCAACAACAGACATCTTCTCTGGACAACATTCTCCTTCGCCAAATATCGCTCTCCACGTCGTTCAAGAATATATTTCTATGGATGAAGCCCCCCTCTCCGCCATCCGCAATAAGATTCAATCTTCGATCTGCATAGGAATTAAAATGCTGCAAGCAAAACGGCTCCATGCTTTTATCTCAGCAGGCAATACTGGAGCGCTTATGTGCGCAGCAAAATTATTACTGCCTATGCTACCGGGCATCGACCGGCCAGCCCTCCTTACCCTGCTTCCTACGCGCAGAAATGAGATTGCTGTCCTTGATATCGGCGCTAACACCTCTTGCAAAACTCACCATTTGATCGAATTTGCACTGATCGGCGCTGCCTTTCAAAAGATCCGAGGCGTCAGCAACCCAAAAGTCGGGCTCCTAAATATTGGGTCTGAGGCTAAAAAGGGCACTCCCCAATTAAGGGAGGCCTATGCACAACTTGAAAAGATGACCCCATTTCAGCTCGATTTTGCAGGCAACATCGAAGCTCGAGATGTCTTCCAAGGAAAAATCGATGTACTCGTTACCGATGGCTTTACTGGAAATATTTTTTTGAAAACAGCGGAAGGGATTGCCGGCGTTGTCCTTGACCAACTCGAGGAGACTGCCCAAGAAGAGTGCTCTCCCCATCTTAAAGGGGTCCTTGCTGAGATGCGGCAGCGCCTCCACTATGCTGAATACCCAGGCGCCATTCTTTGCGGCATCGATGGAATCGTCATGAAATGCCACGGCAACGCTTTAGCACAGAGTTTGATCAACACCACTATCAGCTCGATCCGTTTAATCGAGCATCGCTTCATTGATAAGGCAAAGATACACTTAAGTTGCAAATAATCTGAAAATAGCAATCTTTGTTTTGAAGGCCTTCTTTTCTTCAGTCCAATATTTTTTGATGGAAAAAGAACGTTAGATCCCCTAAGATGGCTCTTTCCGGATGCCCCTGCTACTAAGGGCTCTAACGAAATAGGAAAGGCATGCAAGAAATCCTCTTAAACATTGAATCTAAAGAAACACGCTACGCCCATTTAAAAAATGGAGTTCTCCACGATCTGATCATTGAGCGAAAAAAAAATCGCCAACTCGCGGGCAATATCTACCGTGGAAGGGTAACAAATATTCTGCATAACATCCAATCCGCCTTCATTGACATTAACGAGGGTGAAAATGGCTTCATCCACATCTCTGACATCCTCGAAAATACGCAAAAGTTCCAAGAGATGTTCGAAATGGACTTCGATTGGGAGGTCGACATTTCCAAAGCTCATTCGAGCAAACGGAAAGAAACCGATATTTCCAAACTCATGAAACTCGATCAGCCTGTCCTCGTCCAAGTTGTGAAAGAACCAATCGGATCTAAAGGAGCAAGACTCACTTCGAATATTTCAATTGCTGGGCGCTATTTGGTCCTACTGCCGAATACGCCCCATCGAGGAGTCTCTCGCAAAATTGAAGATGCAGCATCGAGAGACCGACTGAAAAAGCTGATCCGAGCTTTTGAAATGCCCAAAGACATGGGCCTCATCTGCCGGACAGCCAGCATGAGCGCAACACCTGAAATGTTGATCGATGAAGCAACTGAGCTGCTTAAAGCATGGCAAGGGATCGTCGACGATTTTCATAAGGCCTCCAGACCAACATGCTTATACGAAGAATCGGACCTTATTAAACGGGCGATCCTAACTGCCGTCGATAAAAAATTTGAACGGATTCTGGTTGACGACTATGCAACTTACCAACGGTGCAAACAGTTATACGGTAAATATAGCAACGAACATCCCTTAAAGTTAGAAATGTACCGCGATAAAGCTCCGATATTTGAGCGCTTTAATGTCGAAAGAGAGATCGATCGAGCTCTCCGCCGCAAGATTTGGCTCTCCAGCGGAGGATATCTTTTCTTCGACCGCACGGAAGCGATGTATACGATCGATGTCAATTCGGGAAGAAGCAGCCATCAAAGCGGCACATCCGATGTCGAAGAGGCTCTCGTCCAAATCAACATGGAAGCTGCTGAAGAAATCGCAAGGCAATTACGGATCCGCAACATCGGCGGACTTGTCATCTGTGACTTCATCGATATGCGGTCGCGCAAAAATCAACGACGAGTCCTGGATAGGATCAAGGAAGCAATGAAGGACGACTCGGCAAAATGTACAATACTTGGAATGAGTGAATTCGGCCTTGTTGAAATGACACGGCAGCGCAATAGAGAATCTCTCGTACAGACGATCTTTACGAACTGCCCTTATTGCAATGGAAGCGGTTTAATTAAGAGCCACGAAAGCGTCTCGATTGAAATCGAAAGATCTATTAAAAAACTGATCTGCCAGCAGCAGCATTTCGGCCTTGAACTCATTGCCCATCCTGACCTTGACCACTATTTGGGACACCATGACAAAGAATACTTCCGCAAGCTTGCTGAAAAGTGGAATGCCCATTTGAAATTTGAAATGGATGACACCCTGCACTTGAATGAATTCCAATTTTATTCTTCAATCAATGGAAAAAAGCTCGAGACCTAATTGCATGAGTTCTCCTATTTTCGAAAAATTGAACTCTTACACTTCTGACGAATCGATTCCTCAGAAGTATCGGGTGATCCTGAGGCATTTTTTTGAAGGGTATGAGGAGGCCCTGCGTCCTCATGGAATGAGCATCGAAGATTATCGAGAGTTATTTTTGGACTATTTGGAACAGATCCGGAAACAATGCATCGAGCCCTATGTTTTCCAGCCCTATCATGAGAGCATTCGAAAGCCCTTCGATTACTATCGATTCGGTGTCGATATTCTGAAACCCCTTATCGAAATGGACAAATCGACCGTCCTAGGCCAAGAGCATCTTGAATTGATCAATGCATCTTTAAAAAAAGGGCATAATGCAATCTTTCTAGCAAACCACCAAACAGAAGCTGATCCCGTAGCGATCAGCATTCTTCTAGAAAAGACTGCCCCTGAGTATGCCGAAAAGTTGATCTTTGTTGCTGGCGAGCGGGTGATCACGGACCCCCTTGCAGTTCCATTTAGTTTGGGGCGCAACCTGCTCTGCATCTATTCGAAACGTTACATCGATATGCCGCCCGAGCTGAAAACTCAAAAGCAGATGCACAATAAGCGGACCATGCAGCTGATGAGTGAACTGCTTAGTGAAGGGGGAAAGGCCATTTATGTCGCTCCAAGCGGAGGGAGAGACCGACCCAATAAGGATGGTATTTTTGAGGTAGCCAATTTTGATCCTCAAAGCATCGAAATGTTTTATCTAATGGCCCAACGCGCAGGGCATCCGACCCAATTTTATCCGCTGGCTCTTAAAACCCATGAGCTGGTCCCGCCACCTGAAACAATTCAAGTTGAATTAGGCGAGATCCGCAAAGCAAAACGGGGAAAAATCCATTTAGCATTCGGCCCTGAAATCGATATGGAAAAATTTCCTGGAAGTGATATGAAAGATAAACACCAACGACGAGAGGCCAAGGCAGATTACATCTGCGGACTTGTTCGTAAAAGCTATGCACAATTACCTTCATAAAGGATTTCTTGGACCATGAAAAATGCACAAATCATCCTATCCTCTCTGTTTCTACTGAGTCTATCTCCACTTTCTTCAGAAGAGGCTGCCCCCAAGGCAACTTACGTCGTCGTTGAAGATCTAGCCACCTTACCTGTGCTCAATCCGGCTCTTGCCGAACGGCGGACTGAAAAATTAGTGTTGGCCAACGGTCTTGAAGTCTACCTCGTTTCCGATCCTGGTGCGAAACAGTCTGCAGCAGGTCTTGCTGTCGAAGCAGGATCTTGGAAAGATCCCAAAGAGTACCCAGGTCTTGCCCACTTTCTCGAACACATGCTCTTCATGGGCAACGAAGCCTATCCAAAAGAATTTGAGTACATGCAGTTCATCACCGACCATGGAGGAACCGTCAATGCCTACACGGCATCTGACCGTACCGTTTACATGTTCTCTATCAATAATGATGCATTTGCACCTGCCTTAGATCGATTTTCCCATTTCTTTATCGACCCTCTATTTTTACCTAACTGCATCAACAGAGAACTCCATGCAGTCGATCAAGAGCATGCTAAGAACATTGAGCATGACGGTTGGCGCCAATACATGATCTTAAAAGAAACTGGAAATGCCGGACATCCTAACAGCTCATTTTCAACAGGCAATGCTCAAACACTTTCAGGTATCCCGCAAGAAGCATTGAAAAATTGGTACCGCTCTAATTATAGCTCTAACCGGATGCACCTTGTCATGATTTCTCCTCTACCTTTAGAGAAAATGAGAGCTCTAGCCGTTGAAAATTTCTCCAAAGTAGAAGCCGTTGACGTTGCCGATCCGCAAATCGAAGCTTCTTTGATCTCTGCGCAGCAAAAAGGGCATATGATCTTCATCAAGCCCGTTCGCGATATCAAGCAGCTCTCTTTGCTATGGGAAGTGCCTTCTGAATTCGCCCTTGATATCGATCGGAAAGCGCCTGAACTGGTCGCCTACGTTTTGGAACAAGAAGGCGAAAATAGTTTAATTACAGACCTTAAAGACGAAAAACTTGCCGAGTCGATTCATGTTAGCTCGGATCGCTTTTCTAAAGACACGCTGCTGTTTTCAATTGATATCTCCTTAACTGATTTTGGAGTAACCCAAGTCAATACAGCCATTTCACGGATCTACCAAGCTATCGCCCGCTTAAAACAAGAAGGGATCCCTAAATATCTCTTCGATGAGATCCAGACGATCTCCGAAATCAATTACCAGTACCAGTCTCGCAACGATGCCTTTTCAACCGTTATCCGTTTGACCGATGATCTAGTTTATGAAGACATTGCGACGTTTCCAGAAAAGACAAAGATCCCTACTGTCTATGATCCCGATTTTATCGCTAGTTTCATCAATACTTTAAAGGCAGAAGACTGCGTCTATTTCGTCTTGGCAAACCCATTAAAAACAGGCGTATCCCCAGACATCAAGGAACAATGGATGGGTGCAGAATACACGATTAAAGAAATTCCAACCTCCCGCTTAACAGCATGGGATATGGCAAAAGTTTCCCCAAAAATTCAACTGCCTCAAGAAAACCCCTTTCTGCCCACCCAGTTTGACTTAGTTGAGAAGGAGAGGGATACCGGAACTGCTGAAGCTCCCCTTCTCCTTTTTTCTAATGATGGAGCTCAAGTCTACTTTGCCCAAGACTCCATTTACCAGGTCCCTGAAATTGCTACTGTTTTCACCTTCAGATCCCCTTTAATCGATCCAAGTCCCAAATCACAGGTCCTTACCGATCTTTATCTTCGAGCCCTCCAAGAAAAGCTCTCTTCGATATTGTTCTTTTCGAGCAGCGCGAAGATGCATGCTGGATTTAGCTCTGACGAACTTTCCATTAAGATGACGGTGCAGGGATTTAGCGACAAAGCCCCTCTGCTGTTACACGACATTTTCCGGGCCTTTAAAGAGGTCGCTCCAACGAAAGAGCAGTTTGAGATCTATAAAGCCTCTTTGACCTCTTCTTACGACAATGCTTCAAAGGAACTTCCTGTACGGCAAGCCAACGAAGTGATGGACAACGTCATTTTTAACAAGCCAACTAATATTGAAAAATGGAAAACAATCCAAAGCATCGCCTACGAGAATTTCTTAAGCTTTTCTAAAAATCTTTTTTCTAAAACCCATACCCAGGCTATGCTTTATGGGAATCTAAGCGCTTCGCAAGCAAGGAGCTTGTGGCAAGATCTCCAAGGAACGCTCAAAAGCAAATCCTATCCCCTTACTGAGCAAGCCAAGAAAAAAGTTCTCATCCTTTCCAATCAGTATGGGCCCTATATGCTATCCCACCAAACAGACCGCCAAGGAAACGGTGTCATGCTGTTAATCGAAGAGGGCTCTTTCAGCTTTGAAAAGCGAAGCGTTCAGCAAATTCTTGGAGCTGCCCTTAGCGATGCATTTTTCGATACGCTGCGAACTAAACAGCAAACCGCCTATATTGCCAAAGCGATCTCATCAGAAAAAGAAAGGCAGCTTTTGCAGTACTTTGCCGTACAGTCGAGCACTCATTATCCGATTGAACTGCTGGCCCGCTTCGAACTATTCCTAGAAGATTTTAATAAAAATCTTAACCAGATCGTTTCTAAAGAACGCTTTGAAAATATCCGCTCCAATACGATCACCGTTCTTCAAATGCCTCCTGAAAATATGGGAGGTATGGTCTACAAGCTCAATGAGCTTGCCTTTGAATATGGAGATTTCGATTGGATTAACCAGCGGATTGAAAGCTGCAAGAAGCTTTCTTATGAACGATTCTGCGAACTTTCCCATCAATTCCTCGCCCGCGATAATCCGCGTCGATTGGCTGTTCTAATAGAAGGCGTTCTTCCCCCAGAAAACGATTTTCATTACGAGCTGATTTCCAAAGAAGATATCCATTCGTTGGGGTCTTTTGTTTCGGTAAAATAAACAAAAAATCAATATAGAATTTATAAGGAAAAAAATCACATTAGGCGGCAAGTTAGACTAGTACGTGCGCTTGCTACTACGCAAGATTTGAATCCCTGATAACGCGCTAAAGAATTTGATTACTTCACGCAATCCAAGTAACAGCCAGAAAACGGTGGGTCCCCAGTACCTGCGCATTTTTTCATACCAAAATACTGCAGGACCTCGGTGTTCATTGTCCAGGTAAGCATCGAGCTCATCAGGATTATGCACCGTGACGTGATAATCGCGACAAGAACTGTCAAACACTCTTTGAGCATGTAAATCTGGTAACGAGATCTTTTGATTTTGATGGTCGAATTCTAAAAGTTGAACGCTGACATCAGAATGCCTTAATCCCCAGCCTAAGTGCTTCTCGCCAACATAATGGGCAATATCTCCTGTTGTCCTAAAAATGTTCAATCGGAGAGGCCCTACAAATCGGGGGGAGTTATTTACCTCTTGAGCAAATCGCTGAGCAAGCTCGCCCTCCAGGCTTGGATCGTTATAGAATGTTGCTGAAAAGACTTTACGCCAATGCTCTGCAATAAAACGTTGAGCCTGTGTTCCGCCTAAACTGTAGCCTCCGACCTCGATTTTTTTATTCGCTGGGCAAAATTTAGGATCGTTCATTAAAAGATTGAGAGAAGAACGCGCCGCCATATAACCCATTCGACCGATGTTAGTTTCAAGATCGTTTAAATAGGTATCGATTGCATCCTCATTCGAAAGGGCTAATTGTGACGGACGAAAAATCAAAAAAGGCTTTAACGTTGAATCAGAGCCTATTGGCTTTAGTGCATAAGCAAAAAGACCCTTGCATGCAATTCTGCGGTATACTTTGTAGTACTCAACGTTTCCATTTTCTCCAGGTGCTGGGATGATTTGTTTTTCCTCAAGCTCTCGATTAATAATACATTTGCAAGCGCGCTCTTTCCATTCAGAAGAGGACAAGTCTGCTACATCGGATAAAAGAAGCTGGGTTTCTTTGTCCATCAGAAGGGGATTGTACAAAAACCAGGAAAGAAAAGTAGTCGGTGTTCCAGGAATTTTTAGCGGATCCAATGACCACCCGAGAATTGGAATTGGGTTCGATATCCTCATCCGCTTTTGAATCTGAAGAACTGATAAATCCCTTAAGCGTTGTTGTGGACTGCGCCGTTTGATGTCATGGGTCATCACCCGGCTAGCACCGATACTAAATAATTCGATGTGTTTTGCAAGCAAAGGAAGCCCTTCTTTTTCCATTTTCTGAATATTGAAGTGGAACCTACTGCAAATCTTTTGGACCTTGCTTTCCCCGATTACATCACGCAAACAACGGGCAAATACCCTCCATGTCCGTCGATTCTGCTGTTGAATTTCAGCCAACTGCAATCGCCTATGTTTTCCAAGACATAGGCCAAGCCGATCTCCTTCATCTAACACTAGGTGCTGTACCTCAGGAGCGTTGTAAGCCCTCTGGCCGAAAGCAACGAAGTCGTATAATTTTATATAAGCCGACATGAACACCTTAACTACAATGCCAGGCAATATTATAACTTTTAAAGCAATCAAGAACAACAAGATTAAATCTTTTTACAAAAAAACTAATAATTAAAAATAAAATCTAGGTGTTCGCAGATTTTAAGTAAATTGATTAATGACATATTAATTTAATCTAGTCCATTTTTAGATTGTGAAAAACGGCATCAACATCATCTAAACCTTCTAAATATTCAATTAATTCAAGATTTGCTTTAATACTTTCCGCATCGCATTCAACATAGTTTTTAGGAATCATTTGCAGTTCAGCCTCTTCGAGTTTAATGCCAATTTGCTCTAATTTTTCTTTAACGTTGAATAGTTGATCAGGAGGGGTCGTGATAATAAACATTTCATCTGTCGCGTCAAAATCCTCTGCTCCTGCATCAGTCGCATTTAAAAAAAGTTCATCTTCAATAGCATTTTTTTTAGAGACTTGAATGACCCCTTTCCGATCAAAGTTAAAGGCGACAGCACCTGGATTAGCAATCGTTCCCCCTTTTTTATTGGTCGCGATCCTCATATCGGAAGAGATTCTGTTCTTATTATCGGTCATCACATCAACAATGATTCCAACTCCGCCATAACCATAAAGTTCATAAGTGAATTCAACATAATCAGCCTGGTCGGCGCTAGAGGCCTTTTTGATATTCCTTTCGATGTTATCACTAGGAAGGTTCACATTTCTTGCCTTTTGGAGAACCAATCTTAACTTGGGATTGGATTTGGGATCTGGGCCTCCCTGCTTGACCGCGCTGATGATTTCCTTTGTGATGCGGGAAAAGACCTTCCCTTTGATTGCATCAGCCCTTCCTTTTCGGTGCTTAATGTTAGCCCATTTACTATGACCTGCCATATTGATCTCACTTTTGAGGCAATCCAGGATAAAAGACGGCAGCTCCATTAAAAATCTGCCGGTGCAAAATTCCGATCCTACTTTCCTTCCTGTCTGCCTTTTTTAAAAAAAATCTGATAATTTTCCTTCTCCCACTCTTTCGCAAGGGAATACTCCGCAAATTTCTTCTCTTGCAGCTTAAAGTCAGCATGATGAACTTTCCGTCTTCCCCTTCTAGGCTTGCTCGGAGGAAAGGCGTGATGAAGCATTTCATGATACACAACATAAGAGATAAAGTAAGATGGAAAGTTGGGCTGATCAAGCAACCGATGGATTTTAATAAGTTTGTTATTGAAATCATAAAGGCCGAGTACGCGCCGAGAACGGACCTCTCTATTTTGACTGCCAAACCAGGTGATCTGAACATCGATCCTACCATCAAAATAGTCGGTGTTTACCCGATGATAAATTTCTTGGAGGTTGTAATGCTTTCCATCCACAATTCTCCGAGCAGTCCGTTTAATTCGCTTTTTAAGGAGCTTAGAAAATCGCGTTTTTCTCCGCTGTTTGAGCCATTTAAAAATCATAATTGCTTTTGCATGAAAGTCTTTCCGAGGTACTTTCCATTTTCTTTAATGAAATGGAGTTGTAACCCAAATGCTTTAAACCCAAGGCGCTCGTAGAGCTTGTAAGCTGGATTGCCTTCATAGACCTCTAAATGCAAAATTTCAATCTTAAACTTCTCTTTAGCATGCTTCATCAACTCCTTGAGAAGTGCGCCGCCAATACCTTTGCCCCGCATGTTTTCTTTGACAATGATGGAAAACAAGCAGGTATGCATGAGCTTTTTATAAGGTTGGATATAGAGGTTTGCCATGCCGCAAGGCTCGCCGTTCCATTCCGCTGTTAGCCCTGCTTCAATACGAGAATATCCGATCCAGATCTTAACAGCATCTTCAACCTCGCGCGCATCAATCATCGGAAACCACGATAAAATTTTAGGATCCATCAGCCATTGCATTAATGCCGGGGCATCATCCAGACAAGTCAAGCGAATGCTAAGTTCTGGCCGAGTCATTAGACCTCTTAAAGATAACTTTGGTATAAAACTCTGGATAAATACCCATTTTGGTCCTTCACGAATTTTTCTTGGCGGGCAAATTCTTGGAAATCAAATTCTTCAAGTAAATGAGTAAGAGGATTCCCTTCAAAAACCTCGATATGCATCAACTCCAGGTGGAAGTGATTTTTAGCTAAGTGTTTTAAGTTCTTTAAGAGGTCGCGTCCAATTCCTTCCCGCTGATGTTTAGGATCTACAACCAACTTGAACAAACAGTGATGGGCAACCTTCTTATAGGGCATAAGAAACAGCGTTCCCATTCCGCAAGGAACATTATTAATCGTGGCAGTCAAACTCGAATTATATCGGGAAAAACCGGCCCAGCACTGCGCTGCATCATCGATCTCCTTGTCTTGAGAAACAGGAAACCAGCGCTGCACTTCTTGCTGCAACAGCCAATCTCGCAAATAAGGAGCATCGGTTAAATAGGTATAGCGAATATCTGTTTCAGCTTTTGGACTCATCTACTCTCCTTACCCAAACTCTTTCAAATAAGCATTCACAAAGTCATCGATGTATCCGTCCATCACAGCATGGATATTTCCAACTTCAAACTTAGTGCGTGTGTCTTTAACGAGCGTATAGGGTTGAAACACATAATTGCGGATTTGAGATCCCCATGCAATCTCTTTTTTTTCACCGGCTATCTCTTTGACTTTGCTTTCCCTTTCCAAAAGCTGGATTTCGTAAAGCTTCGCTCGCAACAGCTTCATGCACGTTTCACGGTTTTGGATCTGACTTCGTTCGCTTTGACAAGAAACGACGATTCCCGACTGCATATGAGTCATCCGAACAGCCGAATCTGTTTTGTTGACATGCTGCCCACCAGCACCAGAGGCCCGGTAGGTATCGACGCGGATATGTTCCGGTCTGATTTCGATCTGGATATCGTCATCGATTTCCGGGGTGATGTCAACAGAAGCAAAACTTGTATGACGCCTGGCATTGCTGTCAAAAGGAGAGATCCGAACTAACCGGTGGACGCCCCTTTCAGCTTTGCAATACCCATAAGCAAACGATCCTGTGATCTTAAATGTAATGCTCTTGATGCCTGCGACCTCACCGTCTACGGTATCAAGAACATCAATTTTCCATCCACGTCTTGCAGTCCACCTCTGATACATCCTTGAAAGCATCAAGGCCCAATCGCAGGCTTCCGTACCACCAGCTCCGGCATTAATGCTGAGGAAACAGTTTTTTCCATCAAGCTTGCCGGACAGCATCTTGCGAATTTCCATTTCAGAAAGAACTCGCTCAACTTCCTTAAGTTCGCTAATGAGCTGATCAAAAAAAGCGGTGTCGCCTGACTCTACAACCTCGGGCAAAAGATCCTTTACGTTATCGAACCTCTGCTTCAATTCCTGATAAGGGACGCTCCACGCTCTAAGTTCATTGGCTTCGCTGATCACCTTTTCAGCCGCAGCATTATCGTTCCAAAAGTCACCCTCTTCCATTTTTTTTTCAAGTTTGATGACTTGTTGTGCTTTTGCACCTAAGTCAAAGATACCTCCACATATGAAGAAGGCGGCTGTCGATGCTCTTAATTTGGTCTTGCACTTGCTCGTTGATCATGATTGATACCGATTTTTCAATGTTGTTTTGTTTCCATAACCTGCACTTAAGTGTGCAATAAATCTCCAAAAAAAGTCACGCCTATTTCGTCATACATACAGGCATTTACCCTCCTCGAAATCTGAAAAATAAATTTATGAAATTTATGAAAACTTAACCATGTCTTTACATAAATCGAGCCAAGGGTATAATGAGGCGCAGTTTTCAAGCAGGGCTTCCCCTTGAGAAATAACATTCTATCACGAGGTCAATATGTCCATGACAGTTCAAGAACCAGGAACATGCTCTACACTGTTCCAGACGATCAATAATTCTGCATGCAACACTGCACAATGGGTTGGAAGAATAGTGCACAGAATCGGCTCTGAAGTTGCAGAATATGCACAAAAAACTATTGAGTATGCAAAGCCTCATTTCAACAATTTTAGAACTTTTTTATCCGAAAACCGCGGCCCAATCATCATTGCTGCTATTGCAGCGGCGCTCGGCGCAACGGCCTATGCCGTAATTAGTTCAGTTTTTTCGAGCAAAGCAACACCACCAGGCGAACGACGAGATGCGATTGCAATTCCAGAAGCTCGCGTATAAAGAATCATCTTTTAAAGCAGTGGGCTCTTCAATCCGCTGCTTTTTTGTCCCTTCCCTCCATTTTTCTTAAACAAATTTCATTCCGATCACCGACCTCATAAACCCAGTGCCAACAAGTGTTGTCTAGCTTTTCTTTTTTCAGCTGAATTTTTCCATTTTTCTCAAAGGCAATCACCCGAAATCCCGCCTCGACTTCCACTCGAAAATCTCCTTTCAGCGTGACACCGGACGCTTCAAACTCGCTATCGCCACGCAAAATGATCTCGCACCCAGCAGTATTTTTTGCATCCCTCCTCCAACATGAAGTTGGCAAGCCCAATACACTGGCGGCATTGATCACCGAAACGTTATGGAGTTTGCAACGCCCCCCCCTGTGAGAATAACGCAACTTGCCGCTCTTATCTAGGTCACCCATTGGACATTGCGCGGAAATGCTCATTCGACCCGACAAGTTCAGGTTTTCGCAATCGATCTCGGCAATGTCTAAGTGCAATTGGCTACCATACGCTATTTCTCCTTTGCGCATCTTTTGAGAGATAATCGAATAGATAGGACCTAGACAAGGATGGTAAGAGAAATCAAACGGAGGCCCTAACTGCAAATAATGCTGCTGATCAATGAGCTTAGGCAGGGAAAATCCGCAATTCGCCTCCAAAAGCTCATGTGCATTCAAGTACAGGTCCCAATAACACCCTTCCGGAGTTTCTAAAAGGGACGCGCCTTCAGCGTACTCCTTCTTAACAGTTGAAATTGTTTTATGCCGGTGGTTATAGGTAAGATATGTACTTAACTCCGGGAAACCCCTTACATTTTTTCCAAATGGGAACCGATAAACAAAAGAGTCGGCAATATTTTGCATCGTTGATTCTAATCGCGCCAGCTCTTCTTCCCTGATTTCTCCCTGTTCATCTTGAAACGTCATTTTCTTTAAGTTAACGATCATTCCGGGAATCGGACAATCTGCAACCGCATTAGAAATAGCTGCAATATCTGCAAATAAAATATTGGTATTGGAAGGATATTGGGAGTAGCGGCTTTCACGACCTACCGGAACATCTTCAATTCCAAATTTTTCAAAATCACAGTACTCGATGTTGGTTAAGCAATACTCAACCTCCTCTCCCAGACTTTTTTCGATAAGAACATTAACACCTTCAGCAGCTTTGACCTGCCTTAAACAAGATGCAAAGCCAAATTGCTTATCTCGGTCACAACCAATTCCTGTAAACGCAAGAAGCCCGTAATCACAGCCCGCAATCGGATTATTAATCTGACGAACGATCAACTTCTTCTTATTCAATTCGGTCAACCAATCAAGAATACCTTGATCCTTGGCTAACTTCCAAATAACTCCATGTCCGCCAGGCTTCATCAGAGGCTTCAAAGGCCTTAACAAACACCAATTGCCCTCTTTGTCCATTGCAGGTACCGCAGGCTGGCAAAAAAAGGCGAAACTACTCGCTGGCCTTCCAAACCACTTTTTCTCTTCGCAAAGAGCTAAAATTTGTGCATGATTGTCTTTTTCTTGGGATGTCATCATTGCAATCGGAACTGTAACTTGGTCACCAAAAAGCTTGAAATAGAGATACTCGCGCGATTGCAGATCGTGCACCATCCATTCAAGTAGCGTTTTGCCGCAAAATTGCAGCCTTGCAGCTGGCAAAGGAACTTTTGTGTCAGGATCAAGAAGTCGAAGCCTGTCCGCTGCTCCCCCGACAGGGTAAATTTCAGCAATTGACGGAAGAAAAGAAATTCCTGCAACCACATACTGACTAACCTCTTCAGTGGGATCGAATAAGTCGGTCCCTTGAGGGCGGTGATAAACTGCCTGCATCGTAGCTTGGCTCACAGGCTTATTCTGAAGCTGATGGAGCAGGAGCGCATGATACCCGACTAAACCACCGATTTCCCGATAAAACCTCTCGACAGGCATTAACTCTTCAACGAGCGCTCTAATTTGATCGGCAATACCAATTGCGCTACCTTCTTTTGGAAGAAGCCTTTCTGCTTGCCCTAAAGCAATCAATGATTTGATCACAACCTCGCATTCGATGGAAAGCCCTGCTAAAAACGTGCGCAAAGGGGTGGGTTGATCCATGAAGGATATAACCGAAGGATCGCGGTTGAGCTGATCCAACTTTTCAAGGGAAGTAGAAGATGATCGGAGCGCCAGTGCTAATTCAGATAGTCTTTTCATCCGATTATGACAGCGCAAAAATCCAGCCCTTGAAGGCTAGGATAAAGCACTGCTCCTTTTTGTCTATGGAAGTTTAAATCAACAACAAACTCTAACCCCTGCGACTGAATTTTGCAATAGGCTCGTCAATTTGAACCATTTTAGTTCAAATTCAGGGGAAAAGCCTCATCGAAGAAAAAATAAGCTACAACGATTTTTTTTGACTATTAATCCCTAAGAGAGATAAAACTTGTCCTTCGAGGAAATAACTCGTATCAACCCTCGAAACGTCTACCCAATAAAAATTTTGTGAGGATAGACAAAACGCAGTATTTTTAAAGGAGAAAGCAAAATGGCAAAAGATAAAAAATCAAAGTTTATGCAACCGATGCAGATTAGCGACGATCTCACAGCAGTAGTCGGGAAAGGACCTATGCCGCGTACAGAAGTTACTAAAAAGCTCTGGGCTTACATTAAATCCAACAAATGCCAGGATATGAAGAATAAGCGCAACATCAATCCTGATGACAAGCTTGCGAAAGTCTTCGGAGCTAAAAAATCAGTTAACATGTTTGAAATGACAAAACTCGTTAGTAAGCATCTCTCGTAAATTTTGCCGGCAGAATCGACTCTTGCGGTTGCATTCTGCCCCCTTTTTAGCTATCCTTTCCACCTATGAAATCATCCTTCTACAAAGTATCTGTTATTTTACTTGCAGGCGGTCAAGGCAGCCGGATGCAGTCGCAGACACCCAAGCAGTTTCTTGACTTACAAGGGAAGCCCGTTGCTCTTCATAGCTTTGAACTATTTACCTCGTGCGCGCACGTCGTAGAAATTATTGTCGTCTGCGATCCGCAATTCCAGACCCTTTTTCCCCGCTTTACACTTCCAGAAGTCCGCTTTGCTGTCCCAGGGAGCCGACGGCAAGACTCTGTCTATAACGGATTCCTTACTATTTCTTCTCAACCTGATCTCGTTTGCATCCATGACAGCGCCCGTCCCTTCTTATCGAAAGACAGCCTTGAACAACTCCTCAAAGATGCCAGATGTTATGGAGCCGCAGCATTAGCCGTGCCCGCTAAAAACACCATCAAAGAAACTGATCCCAACCAATTCATTCAGCGCACTTTAGACCGTTCGAAGCTCTGGGAAATGCATACCCCTCAGGTGACAACTCCCGCTTTGCTAAAAAAAGGTTTTGACATTGCCCTTGAATGCAACCTCGATGTTACTGATGACGCCTCTCTAATCGAGCTCACAGGCCATCCTGTGAAACTAGTCAAAGACTCCTATCAAAATTTTAAAATCACCACGCCAGAAGATTGGCAAGTGGCGCTACATACACGCTTTCCTTCATGAAGTTGGCTTATGTATATAAGTTAACCATCGCCTACGATGGAACAGGCTACAGCGGGTGGCAAGTCCAACCGAACGGGACATCGATCCAAGAGCTGATTGAAAAAGCTCTGTCAACTGCTTTGCGCATGCCCATTTCGATTCATGGATCTGGACGGACAGATGCGGGAGTCCATGCCATTGGGCAGATAGCCCACTTCACCCATCCGAATACCCTCGATCTCTTTAAGCTGCAAGCTTCTCTCAATGGACTGCTTCCGCACGATATACGAATCTGTTCAATCAAAGCTGCCCCTTTCGACTTCCATGCACGCTACAGTGCATCGGGGAAGATCTACCACTATTATCTCCATCTTGATCCGATCTTAGATCCATTTTTTAAACAATATCGCTACCACGTTCCCCACCCCGTCGATATTTTTCTACTCAAAAAAGCAGCTGCACAGTGTGTTGGCTCTCACGATTTTACCTCCTTTTCCCATGAAGCCCATACAGGATCCGCAGCAAAAAATCCTGTGCGCACCCTCCACCGTTTGAACGTTGCTCTTCTACCTAAAGGGATTAGGCTAGAATTTGAAGGAACCGGCTTTTTGTATAAGATGGTGCGCAACCTAGTCGGAACCTTGCTCGACATCAGTTACGGGAAAATCCCTCTGGAAACCCTTCCAGAGATTTTTGCGGCAAAAGATCGTCGAAAAGCAGGAAGAACTGCTCCAGCGCATGGCCTATTTCTCGTTAAAGTGAACTATCAAAAAGAAATGCTTGAGAGCGACTCAAAGTGCGATGCATTCAGCTTAGCGCATTCAGAAACATGAGCTGCATTTCCTGGGCAAATAAGAACTGCCCGGACACCAGCTGCATGCAGCGACTGAAGCCCTTTTAAGGAATCTTCAAAACCAATGATCCGATCCCCCTGCTCGCCAATCATTTGGATTGCTTTGAGATAACCATCCGGCGCCGGTTTCGGGTTTTGGTAGCTTTCGCGAGTTAACCACAGAGGGATTGTCTGTAAAATCGGAAGGGCCTCTCGGATGATCTCGATTTGTTTCAGAGGTGAATTCGTAACAACGCACCGCTTAATATGCGCTGCGTGCAAACCTTGGATTAATTCTTCCGCGCCCTGCATCAGCTGAAGATTTTCAACCGTAAGTAACTTCTCATAGGCATCTTTTTTTTCCTGATAAAGAACTTCCCAGCAAGGTTCCTGGGCCAGTAAGCCCGGAAACAGCTCATAGAGCGCCTCGCGCATAGAGGACGCTTTGGCATGGGCAATGCGGCAAAATTCCTGAAGACCCCACTCGAGATTGAACCCTCTGCTGCTGCACAGCTCCTTGTAAGCCTGCAAATGCAGATGCTCGGTATCGACAAGAAGGCCGTCAAAATCAAAAAGAAAAAGTTGATACTTCTGAATCCATTTCATGAACTCATTTTACCCTACTAAGCAGCAAAATTCCAATTTAAACTTTTGGCATGGTTCAAAAAAGAGTGTTTTTAGGTGGCCCTGGCTGTTTTCATATCGGAGAGTTTATCACTACTCCTTTAAGGAGCAATCCCTTGTTAAAGCGCAACTATGGCAAGTCTAATGACGATATAGTAAAGTGTCCTTCAAGCAACCTGATCGACTATAAAAGCCTTTCGAAGTCGTATTCGCTTAACACCCTGACCTTGAGCTCTTTTGCCTTATCTAGCTTCGAACCAGGATCTTCGCCTGCCACGACAAAATCGGTTTTGGAACTAACCGAGCTAGAAACTTTCCCCCCCCTTTCTTTGATGAGCTGGGTGGCTTCAGAGCGAGAATAGTTATGCAATACCCCGGTTAAAACAAGGGTCTTTCCCGAAAAGAGATGGTCTTTGCGGCGCACCACTTTAGGAGATTGCACTTTAACGCCATATGTGAAAAGAGCATGGACCTCTTTCATGTGCCCAGGGTTGGAAAAGTAATCGACAACTGACTGGGCGATCTTTTCACCGACGCCTTCGATCTCGATGAGCTCATCAACGCCCATCTTCGCTAAAGAGTCGATGTCGGATGCGTGTTCCGCTAGAACTTCAGCGGTCCCTTCCCCGACATATTTAATGCCTAATGCAAGGATTAGACGCGCAAGACTCACACGGCGTGATTTATCGATACTTTTTAAGACGTTTTGGATTGATCTCTCCTTAAACCCTTCAAGCTGGGACAGCTCTTTTTCTGTAAGCTTATAGATATCGGCGGCCGTTCTAATAAAACCTTTGGTGAAGAGCTGCTCAACAAGCTTTTCTCCTAAGTGGTCGATATCCATTGCATCTTTGCTAACAAAGAAGGCGATCTGGCGCATCCGCTGCTCGGAACACTTTTCAGTATTAGGGCATCTGACAGCAACTTCTTCTTTGCTATGGACAACAGAGGTTCCACAAGAGGGACAGTAGCGCGGCATTTTCCAAGGATGACTATCTTTAGACCTTCTCTTATGGTCAACAGAGACAATTTTGGGAATGACATCCCCCCCTTTTTCAATGATCACCCAATCTCCAATACGGATATCTTTCCGCTCCACTTCTTCTTGATTGTGCAGCGTTGCCCTTGCAATCGTGCTCCCAGCAACACATACCGGCTTGAGCTCAGCAACAGGAGTAAGCACGCCTGTTCTTCCCAACTGAACAGTAATCGCTTCGATCCGCGTCACCCCCTGCTCAGGAGCAAACTTATAAGCAACAGCCCATCGCGGGCTTTTTCCTGTTACCCCCATTTGATCGTGATAACTTAATTGGTCGACTTTGATGACAATCCCGTCAATATTAAAGGGGAGCTTCTGCCGTTTTTCTCCAATCTTATTGGCAAATGCCATGATGGCTTCAACTGAACGGCAACGTTCCCGATGTTGATCGTCAAAAACCGGAAGTCCGAGCTTCTTCAAAAACTGATGGGATTCATATTGCGTATCAACAGGAATATTCTCTTCATCGCCAAATCCATAGAAGACAACGCTTAAATGCCTCCTAGCAACAAGCCGCGGATCTAACATTTTGAGCGATCCTGCTGCTGCGTTGCGCGGATTGGCCCACAACTCTTCTCCCGCTTCTTCTTTTTCCGCATTAAGCTTTTGAAAGACCGCGTGCGGCATGAATACTTCGCCTCGGGCTTCAAGAACGTCAGGGAAGCGGGAACCGATAAGCTGGAGGGGCACGGACCGGATCGTTTTCATATTGGCAGTGATCTCGTCGCCCTTCTTGCCGTCTCCTCGCGTAAGAGCTTGGACAAACACTCCTTTTTCATAGATTACAGTGACGGCTACACCATCCATTTTTAATTCGGCGCACAGGTCAACATGAGTTTTTCCAAGGAGCTTATGTACTCGCTTGATAAAGTCCTCCACCTCATCCTTTGAGTAGGTATTGGCCAACGAAAGCATTGGATGGCGATGGGCAACCTGCTTAAACCCTTTTGATGTCATTTCGCTAACACGTTGCGTAGGCGATGCGGGAGAGACCAACTCGGGATGGGATTTTTCGATTGCTTCCAACTGCTTCACGAGCTGGTCATAAGCATAATCTGAAATAAGCGGTTTGGCATGGACGTAATAGTGCTGGTCATGCCTATGAATTTCTTGGATCAGTTTCCGATATTTTTCTTGAGTACGGCTCATAGGAAAAGAACTTGCTGGTGTTTTAAAAAAGCCTCCCAACTATAAACAACGTTGTATACTCAGTCAATATCTCTATAGAATAGGTTTTGCTACAAGTAAAACTGAACTTCAAAGATCATTGTGGCAAGGGGGCTTAATATGATCTCAATGCCCACTACTTTCTTTTCAAAATCTTTCACGATCTCAATACGCTCTGTGACTTTTCCAGAACCGCCGAATTCTACTCTATCAGTATTCATCACCTCTTTGATGGAGAAAACATTTCTCAACTGGATAAAGTATTTAGGTTGAAAATTAGGATTAAAATGGTGCACACAGAGCAGATACTTATCTGCCGCCTTGCGCAAATAACAGAGCACACAGTTTTGCTCATCGCTACAGTCGATCCACTCAAATCCCTTTCCGTCAAAATCATTTTCCCACAAAGAGGCATTATTGAGATAAAAGTGGTTCAATTCTTTGATACAGCGGTGTAGCTGAGCATGCCTTTCATGCTGTAGAAGTCCCCATGGGAGCTCCTCTTTGCAGTGCCATTCGTTCCACTGTCCAATTTCCGCTCCCATAAAAATTAACTTCTTGCCAGGCTGGCACATCTGATAGGAGTGCAGGAGACGGATGTTAGCAAATTTCTGCCAATCATCTCCCGGCATTTTGGAGATCAGACTTGTTTTGCCGTGAACAACCTCATCATGGGAAAACGGCAAGAGGAACCTCTCAGAAAAAGCGTAGATAAGGCCAAAAGTGAGATCATTTTGATGAAAAGAGCGGTAGATTGGATCCTTATGAAAATATCGGAGGGTATCGTTCATCCATCCCATATTCCATTTCATATCAAATCCAAGTCCTCCCCACTCTAGCGGATGGGAAACTCCCGTAAAAGAGGTCGATTCTTCCGCAATCATCAATACATGGGGGTGCCTGTCATGGACAACAGAATTTAAGTGCTTGATGAATTCAATGGCCTCAAGGTTCTCATGCCCTCCATAAATATTGGGGATCCACTCTCCTTTAACCCTGCCATAATCGAGGTAAAGCATCGATGCAACTGCATCGACGCGCAGGCCGTCGATATGCATCTTTTCAAACCAGAACAGCGCGCTTGCAATTAGAAAATTGGACACCTCAAATCGACCATAATTGAAAATATATGTGTTCCAATGGGGATGAAATCCCCTTTTGGGATCTGCATGTTCGTATAGGTAGGTCCCATCAAATTGCGCAAGAGAATACTCATCGATTGGAAAATGAGCTGGCACCCAATCCAGGATTACACCGATCCCCTCTTGATGCATGTGATCAACAAAGTATTGAAAGTCTTCGGGGGTGCCGTACCGGCTTGTGGCAGCAAAAAATCCTGTAACCTGATATCCCCATGACTCATCCAAAGGGTGCTCCATAATAGGCAATAGCTCGACATGCGTGTATCCCATCTCTTTGCAATATTTAGCTAGTGCATGAGCAATTTCGCGGTAGTTAAAGCTGTTGGGTCCCTTCTTTTTCCATGAGCCTAAATGGACTTCGTAAATATTGAGTGGAAAGGGGCTCCCTCGGTGGAAATTTCTTCGCCTCCATTGTTGGTCGTTCCACGCGTACTTATTGACATCGAAGACGATGGAAGCAGTCGATGGGCGGTGTTCGTTGCAGGTGGCATAAGGGTCCGCCTTTAACTGGACTCGCCCTTCATGGGTACGAACTTCGAATTTGTACTTCTCCCCATTGCCAATCCCCGGAACAAAAAGCTCCCACACCCCAGAATATCCCAGGGTCCGCAATGGATTGACCCGCCCGTCCCACCGATTAAAATCCCCTACAAGAGCTACCCCTTTTGCTGCAGGAGCCCACACAACAAATCGAGTTCCCTTAACCCCTTCATGCTCGCAGACCCGCGCACCCATCACGTCAAAAAGCTCATAATGAACCCCCCGAGAAAACAGATAGGCATCCATTTCCCCAAATGCCGGAGAAAAAGCGTAAGGATCATGTCCGAGCATGCCGCTGTGGTGATAAATCCGATAATCCGTCCGGGTTATGCCCTCAGAAACGATGCACTCAAAGATCCCCAACGGATCAATGCAATGCGCCTCAACAATCCTTCCCTTGACTTCGACATGAACAACAGATGCGCCTGGCCGAAAAACACGGATCACCTTCCGCCCCTCTCTAAGGGAATGCAGCCCTAGAAGCTGGTGGGGACTGTGCAAAAGCAACTCTTCCGTTCCCTCAATACGCGCATCGCCTGTCATACCTAAATTAACCTCGTTTCAAAACAGACACTACCAGACAAAACAACAAAGTAAAACTATTTCTTTAAAATTAGATACATCCTTCGTTAACGAGAAGCTCTTCATGATTTTGTTTCCACTGAGCAATTAGGCTTGTTTGCACCTTTTCCCATGGAAATTCTTTTCTTCCAAAATGTCCATATGAAGCTGTAGCCTTATAGATAGGGCGGCGAAGATCGAGGGTCTCGATGATTTTCTTTACCGAAGTATCGAGCAGGCTAGCAGCAAACTCTTCGATGACCTTCTGACTTTTCGCTGTTCCAAATGTCTCAATTTGGGTCATAACTGGTCTTGACTGTCCGATCACATAAGCAAGACCGACTTCACAACGCGGAGCAAAACCTGCTGCAACGATATTTTTAGCGATGTAGCGGGCAGCATAAGCACCGGAGCGATCTATTTTGCTCGGATCCTTACCGGAAAAAGCGCCGCCGCCCACTCGCGCATAACCGCCGTATGTATCGACGACGATTTTACGACCGGTCAAACCTGCATCTGATTGAGGACCTGGAATATGCCAAATCCCCGTTCCATTGATGATGACATCTTTTGAATTGGGCAGCTCCATATGATATGCGTGGAGAACCGGGATAATGACTTCCTCAATGATCCCCTGGGACAACGTTTTATGATCGATATCTTCTGAATGGGCAACAGCGATCACGACCTTCTCAACATGCCTAGGTTTCTCGTTTTCATAAGCGACGGTTACTTGCGACTTCCCATCAGGTCGGATAAACGGAACAATCCCTTCTTTGCGCACCTGATCTAACCGGTAGGCCAGCGCATGGGACAGAGTGATCGGCATTGGCATTAACTCCTCTGTATCGGTGCAA
This sequence comes from uncultured bacterium, assembly GCA_964580785.1. GTDB lineage: Bacteria > Chlamydiota > Chlamydiia > Chlamydiales > Rhabdochlamydiaceae > Acherontichlamydia. The sequence goes on along the minus strand of CAZOKX010000014.1, from coordinate 5,111 downwards.
GCATACCCAAACATCATCCCTTGGTCACCAGCTCCCTCATCGTCTTTAACTCCGATAGCAATATCTGGCGATTGTTGATGCAAGTGGTTTTGAAAGGGTGACTGATCTGAAAATCCCCAATTGACATTGGTATAACCAATTTTGTAAATCGTATCACGAACAATCGCTTCAAAATCGACCGTAGCCGTTGTGTTAACTTCCCCATACAATGCAATGCAATCAGCTCCAACAACAGCCTCAATGCCAGTCTTAGCTTTTGGATCTTGGCGTAAGATCTCATCCAAAATGGCATCGCTGATCTGGTCGCACATTTTGTCCGGATGACCGGCGCATACAGATTCCGATGAAAATAAGGTTCTATGAGCTTCTCCGCTCAGAGTAGTGTGCAATCGCAAGGCAATTGGTGTGGTCAATGGCGGGTTTAAAGATGAACGCGACATACGAGGCTCCTTAGTTGGTCGGTTTCGCGCTGCGGATAGTAACGATACTAAGGAATTTAATGCAAAAAAACATAGCCAGGAAACGCTAAAAACAAGAGAAAAAAGAGGACTAGCTACTTCTTAAAGCAGTCGAGGAAAAGTTGGGCATACTCGGGCAAGTCCAGAGCAATCTGATCCGATTGGATCTGCAGGACCCTCCCCTTCTCCTGAAGGGATTTCCGTAAACGGAAAGATTGGATCTCTTTAGGAAATTGGAAAGCCTGGATACGCGGAAAGCGCGTTTGGATAACTATTTTTTTAAGCTGGTGCTTTGACCACTCGATCGATAAGACCTCTTCATGCTGAGTAGCTAGATTGATCAAACGGCCGGATGCGAACGCGGGAAGTAAGCAAGGCAGGATCTCCCAATTCAGCTCCGTTTCTTGAAAAAAGAGCGAACGGATCATTCGGGATCCTTCTATTAGGTGGGAGAGTGTTGAGCAATTTTCCAAGACAGTTTCAGAAGGAGGAATGATCCCTTGAAATAAAGGATCATCAAGAGTTGGAATAAGGATACCGGCAAAAGAAGCGAGGAGCCACTCTTCACAAGCAGCATGAACTTCCAGCTTGGCTCGCGATGCGCAGGCACTTTGGAATGCATTCAAAAGCGCAAAAGTGCCAGAAGAATTTCTGGGCGCCTGAATCGATGGAACCATAGCGCCAAGGCGCATAAAAATGGGAAAAATTTCCTTGAGGTCAAAGCGGCGCATCATCATGTCCCAATCCTGCGATTTATGCATCCCAAGGGAGAGTCGCTCAGTCGGTATTGCACTAGGGGCAGTCTCGGGAGGAATCGGGACTAAAAGAGTCTCCTTTTCGGTGAGCTGATACACGATTGCTTTTTCATGAAAGGTGCATTTAAGAGATAGAGAAGGGAGCTTTTCAAAAGTAAACAGAATCCCATTAGATGATCTGCGGATTTCATAACGAAGATAACCTGTTGCCGTGGAGCCAAATACACGAATTCTCCCTTTTTCTAAGTCAACTTCAGCAGTAAAGTCTTTCAGGGGACCTCGCAATCCAAGGTCGAGGATGAAGCTTTGGGTAGAATCATCGATTTTCTGAAGGATGATCCGCGTTGGATTAATTGTCGCTTGCCATGTACTTAAAGGGATAGGGCATTGAACTCCCGGACGATGGGAAAAAGGATGCAGTCGCTCGGCAATTTTGATTTTCATGGAATAACTTTTCCTATGAGCCCCTTTGGGGAGTTTTCGATCAATTGGACATTGATCAACGTGTTGGGTTTGATTTCAGCCTTCGGAACGCACACAGTCAGGAAGTTCTCCGTATGCCCGCTGATGTGCCCTTGAATAAGACCCTCCTCGCTTTCTGTGAGGACCGTCATTTCCCGGCCCACAAATTGTGAGCGGAGATTGAAGGCTATCTTTTCAGCAAGAAGGAGGAGTTTTTGCTTCCTTTCATTGATGACCGGAGCAGGAACTTTATTGGGATACAGCGCTGCGCGAGTCCGCTTTCGTTCGCTGTACGGAAACATATGGACTTTGGCAAAGCAGACCTTTTCCATGATATCGAGGGTATCTTGAAAGTCAACTTCGCTCTCACCTGGAAATCCAACGATGACATCGGTGGTGAAAGTGAAGTCAGGACTCGCTTTAAGGAGGTTTTCAATAGTATCAAGAAAGATTTCGCGAGTGTATTTGCGATTCATCCGTTTGAGAATCACGTTGGAGCCCGATTGCAATACAATGTGCATCGAGTGGCAAGTTTTTTTACCGTTTAAGATTGCATTAGCAAGATCTTCATCTACCTCATCTGGATCGATTGAGGAAACGCGCAGGCGGGAAAGCCCTTCAATGGCATCAACAGCTCGGATCAGATCGCTCAAACGCGCGGGGGCCTCCCCTTCTTGAGGCGCTCCGTCAAAATCGCCAATATTGATCCCCGTCAGGACCACCTCTTTGTAGCCGTTGGCAATAAGCTGCTCGATCTCTTTGACAACCTCCGCAACAGTTCGGGAGCGTGACCTCCCCCTCACGTAGGGGATAATACAATAAGTACAATAGGAGTTGCACCCATCTTGGACTTTGACAAAGGCTCTTGTATGCGCGGCAAAATGGTCAATTGCAAATTCAGGGATATTTTCACCGGGAAAAACTTGGGAAAGAAGCTCCTCTTTGTCTTTATTGGAAACGATAAGACTGACTTCAGGCATCGCTTGAATCTCTTGGGGAAGCCTCTCCGCCAAACAACCGGTAACAACGAGTTTAGAACCCGGATTTTCTCTGGCCAAGTGGCGGATTTGGTAACGGGATGAGCTATCGGCAGACTCGGTGACCGTGCAGGTATTGATGATGCAAATCTCCGCAGTCTCCCCCTCTTTTGCTTGGGCATAGCCAAGCCTCACCAACTGGTCGACGTAGGCTTGCGACTCATATTGGTTGGTGCGACACCCGAGGGTAACGACTTTAAACTTTTTTCCGCTCTCCATAAAGATCCAAAATTTAATAGAGAGATTATGCCATTTCATAACGGACGAAAGCAAGGAGCAACTGTTGCTAAAAGAAAAAATTCTGCGCTATTTACCCACAGATTTTGCCTCTCTTGATCCCTGGAGGCAGTGGGCTTTTAGCTATCCCTTACGAGGCAATAGCCCAACGTCAAAATATAGTTATTTTAAAAATAAATTTACAATAAATTATATTTTTAATTGAGCACTCGTTCCCTAGATTGAATCGCCCTTCGCTTGGCTAAGTAATGCGAACTGTCGTTATTTATCGCACTTCTTTGCACGCCAGTGCTCCATAAATGGTCCACTGAGAAAAAATTGAATTCTATGAATGGGCTTTCTTGTATATGATGAATACCCTTGAGCCAGAGCTAACTATTCGAACTGAAAAACCGAGGAACTAGCGCATGAAATGGGTGTTCAATTTAATCATGTCGCTACTGTGTTTGCAAGGTCTGGAAGCGTCAACCAGCCAAATTTATCTGGGATCGCGTGAAAGTGATCCAGCGAGTTTAGTAACCTGAATAATGGGTTTTTCAGATGAGCATCAGTGTGCTGTCCAAAATGCTTATAGGCACTGGAAAGATCATGGGCATGAATTCTCTACGCTGCAAAATTCAAAACAGTATGTTGAAGCAACTAGAAATTTTACTCAAAACCCTCCTTCAGGAACCCTTACGAAAATTCGATCAAATGGAGATGCTGTTTTTTACAATCCATCTTCCAATATTTTCGCTATAACAAATGAACAAGGATTGCCTCGCACCATGTATAAACCCGATCCTTTAATTCATAATTATTCAACAAATTTGGAATATTTTTATGGTCAATAAAATCAATAAGCTAGCCTGTAGAGTATGTGGAAAAATTCAGGATGATCTTCCATGGGGAGAAGATGGACAATCCCCAACATATGATATATGCGATTGTTGTGGAACTGAGTTTGGGTATGGGGACTGCACGTTAAAGACTATTCAAGCTTCGAGAGAGCGTTGGTTAGCCAAGGATGCTGATTGGAGATATCTGGAAGAAAAACCAAAGAATTGGTCATTGGAAGAGCAGACGAAAAATATTCCTCAAGAGTACAGGTAAGTTTTCTAGAAAGGAACTAAAAATGGAGAGCAATGAAAATTAGACTTCTTTCGAAACTTATTTTGGCAACTCCAAATTGTAAATTCCAGCGATTAGGTTGAATCTGAGAGTGAATCTTTTCCGCCTATTTCTATAACGATCAGACAAAATTTTAAAACGTTTTAAGCTTCCAATGACATTTTCGTTGAGCACTTGCTCTCTAGACAGTCGCCCCTGATTTACGAAGCAGCTAGAAAATCGAACACCTTTGCTTGATCCGAACGCCCTATTTTCAAAGATCGGCTAAACAACCAAATACAACTGAGTCGCAATATAAAGACCCAAAATCATCAATATGCTGGTGTTCAACTGATGGGCCAATCAACAACTCTGTCGGCTTGTCCTCAAAATACTCTGAATAAAGGTATAGCGTTCTCCCAACGAAACCAAGTCCGTTGAGAATCATGCTTTTGACACATTCACCGTAAGTCAGATGCTTATTCTTGGCTTGCTGACCACAAGCAGCATCTATCGCATCAACAAGACCTATTTCATCGCACATTCCTGCGACTAGCCCCAGTTGATCTAGATTTTGTGTCTCGATCTCTATGTCCTGTATCGCCGTCATCATAGTGCAGGCATTGTATCAATACACCGTCTTTTGCAAAAATTTATTTTTTTGGTGAGGGATCACGGTTTAAGCATTCGGCGCGAAACTCTTCTGTAGGTTCGTTTAAGACGGATGCCTATCGCGCGAGCGGCGCTGGCAATCCTGTCAATGCTACGTTGGATGAGCTTGGCATCAACTGGATGAGCAATCGCTTTGGGCATGACTGTGGTATCCGAAATCGTTTTGGCCAACTCTTGAGAAGAGATGGTATTGGTTTGCACTGCTGTTTTGATTGAGACTGCAAGAATTTTTTCCGCGCCAGCAGCACCGATTCGTTGTCTCCAACGCGTGAGAGAAGTGGGATGCACGGGCAGCTCCCACTGCAAAAAGTCATAACCGCAAAAGGCTTGCCAGTAGGGGTTTTCAGCCCACATTGCTACAACCCGTTCATCCGATACATTGAAAACATGCTGGAGAATCA
>CAZOKX010000013.1:0-39125 GCA_964580785.1 uncultured bacterium | reverse complement strand
TCTGGCTATCAGCAATACCCACAGATGCTTCTGCGTTCTTTCCAACTGCCTCTCGGAGGGTGTTCGATAATTAATTATTTAGCCTCCGTAGTAGTAATTTCGACATAACAGCATAAAGGCAGGCTTCACTGACTTCGGGGAGAAATTCATAATCCTTGCTTAATCGCCGATTCCTTCCCATCCAGGCATACGTCCTCTCTACAACCCATCTTCTCGGCAATATATTAAACTCTCTTGGAACGGGGATCCCCTCTGCTCTCCATTGTTCATTATAAATCCGCTTTCTTCCTGAAGGTCGTTTCACCACTTCTAAATCAATCCCATGGGCTAAAAAACGCTGCTTTAGATCCGCACCTTGGTAGGCACTATCTCCCCAAATTATCTTCAGTTTCCTCTCTTTTTTTTCTAGTAAGAGCCTGATTGCGCCTTCTTTATCGCTAATATTAGCACCCGTAATTTTTGCCTGGAGCAAGAGCCCTTGTGTATCAACGAGGATATGCCTTTTTCTTCCTTTAATCTTCTTTGCTCCATCATATCCTCGGCTAGGACCCCCTTTTCAGTTGTCCTTACTGACTGGCTGTCAATTATCGCTGCGCTAGGTTTTGATTTTCTGCCTTTCACAACTCTGTATTTCTGAACTAATTTCGCATTAATTTTTTCCCATATTCCTTGCACTTCCCATTCTCGAAAATGATTGTACACTACGCTCCATTGGGGAAAATCACGAGGTAATAATCGCCATGCGCAACCAGAGCGTAGAATATAGAAAATAGCATTTACTATCGCCCTTTTGTTATACACATAGGGTCGTCCGCCTCTATGTGGTCTTTTGTAAAAAAAATGCTGAATCATTTTCCATTCAGCATCAGTTAAATCAGTTGGGTAATTCTTCTCCATAAACCACCTCCATCCTGTTCGTAATAAAGAATAGACTTAATCGGCTTTTTGCAGAAAAATTAAGATTTTATTATCGAACACCCTCTTAGGACACCTGCAAAGTCGTGTGAAATTTTGAGTTGATGTAGGCGTTGTTGCGCAATTGCCGACAAGCGGCTGCACCCAAGCCATGTATAACGCCAAAGATGTCTCATTCAGTGGAAGACCTCATTCTAAATGGTCGCCCCTGATTTACGAAGCAGCTAGAAAATCGAACACCTTTGCTTGATCCGAACGCCCTATTTTCAAAGATCGGCTAAAAAACCAACTACAACTGAATCGCAATATAAAGACGCAAAAACGCCTCCGTTTCCTGAGGATCATTCTGAAGTTGTGGCCGATTCCTACCAGAAGAGCATGTCCTGCCAGCTTACCAACGAACCTCTCCACTTTTTGGAGAGGCCCTCTATGAAGGGTCGACTATCAAATATTTTTAGTTAAATGGCCCTGGGTAAGGAATGGGCTACTTTACTTTCTAGGCTTCATTTAAATCAGATGGAAGAGGTCTCTTAGAAGCGCCAGCGTGACTTCGATCAAAATCAATAAAACGATTGTGATCTCAAGACGGGAGGAGTGTTGGTGGTTAAGTTCGCTTGAAAGGATTTCGAAGAGCTCGTGAACAACATTGAGCCGTTTATTCAGGATCTCTCCCCGCTTTGTGACGTCTAGATAGTGAGCTGTGCGGCGATAAAAAGATTCGAGCTCGGGATATTCCCAAAAAAATTCTGGGGTGTCGAGGATGTCGCTATGGAGGTTGATAAAATTCCTCTCGATAAAGATCTCTCCCATTTTTCGCGAAATCTCTTTGCGAGATAATGGGATCTTACCCCGTTTAGCCAGATAGATTGGGAGTTGTTTGGTGTGATCGATTGTTTTCTGAATGATCTCTTCAAATGTGGTCAGTTTGACGGATTGGGCAAGGCCGTGCGAAATGGCTAGCTTTGTCAGGGTGCTCTTATTTTGAAGAACTATTTCATCTTCTTCGATCTTCATTCCATCACCGTAGAGGTATGTAAATTCATCCAGCTCAATCTTGGAAAGGGACTCCTTTTCAAATTCCTTTAGGCTACTTACAATTTCTTTTTCATCTTCTTCAGCAAAACCCCAGCAGACAACGGAACCATAGGAAAAATAGAAAATATCTCCCTTAATGTGTTTGTCTTCTTTGATCTGGATATGGATCGCATCGCGGAAAAGCTGAGTCGTTCCCAGCCTTTGTAAATACTGAAACAGACGAGGGATGTCATAGGAAGCGGCAGTGCAATAACAGGTACAACGCATAAGTGTTCTTATACAGGATAAGCCTTTAAATGGGAATGGGGAGTGGGCTGTTAATGCTCCAGTTAAATTTTTTTAACCTCTGATTTTTTAATTTTCGCTGAACAAGGAAATTTTTGAAATCTAAATTCTCTTGAACTGATTCCGAAAATTGAGTACGATTTCCTTTTATTTTTATTCCTGGATTTCATTCCCAGGAGGCCCTTTTTGTGCGAGAGTGGCGGAATTGGTAGACGCGCTACTTTGAGGTGGTAGTGAGGTTTTCCTCTTGGGGGTTCGAGTCCCCCCTTTCGCATTTTATCTCTTTTTATGGACCCAAACCCGATCTTTTCCTAGCATTATTTGATTTCCAAAAATTTCATCCACTGCCCTTTTAACGCCATCAAAAATGGGGATAGTTGGGTCATAGTCGTGTCCTGCGAGGATTCCTCCTACTCTGATCTTGGGTAGCCAGCTGAGGATATCTTCTTTGACTTGGCAATACTCGTGGTTGCCATCGATGAAGATGAGATCGAAGTCGTTGGGAACGTGCGAAGCAGCGTTGCGCGATGTCATCCGGAGGATCGTTGTAGCCGGATCATTGCAGAAATGCTCTTGGACAATCTGAAATGCTTTTTCGTAATGCTTGGTCTTTCGAGAGATGGGGGATCCGCTTTGGATATACTCTTGTGTGACAGCCCAGGGGTCGATGAGGAAAAGTTTGGCTTCTGGAAAGAGGTGTCGGAGGAGGCGGGAGGTTTCCCCTTTGTTCACGCCGATTTCAGCAATTTTTTTAACATCGACGTTGAGTGCCCAAGAGATGAAGGAAAGGTAGGGCGCCCGATGATTGATCGTGCTGAGTTTAAAGGCATCTTTCCAGTCCACCTTGGTTTCTCCTAATAGTGATGCGCGGCGAGCTTTTAGCCTTCGGCTTAGAAGGGAGTTTAGCATTTATTCGGGTTTTTTCCGAGGTAAAGGATGCCGCTGTACTTTGGAGGCAGGCGGGGGGCTCCGTTCTGCTGCAGTTTTAAAGGTTACTCTTGGCGAAGGCGGTCGCGGAAGCAAGCGGCGATGAGATCGGGAAAATGGGGCGGAATCTTCAAAGAGTGCAAAGTTGAAAATTGCTGGGTGCTCTCCAAGTGGTTAAGGATTCTCCACTCTTCTTCGTTAAAACCAATTCCAGAGGATCCTTGATGGAAAGAGCAGACACTTTCTCCTCGAAGGAGAAACCTAGCGGGAGCATCGACGCAGTGGGTGCATTCGGGGGAGAGGGCGAGAAGGCCTTCATGGCGGAGGAGTTTGAGGCGGAAGCTAGCGAGAAGGGTTGCATGGTTATCAAACAAGGGGACTTGTTTTAAGAAGGAGCGGAAAAGCAGATAGAGGAATGGTGCGGGCTTACCGGGAAGCTGCGACTGTAAAATTCCTTGGGCAAGGCTCCCCGCGGTTTGGAGATAGGCATATTGTTGGCGCAAGCGCAGGTGTTCGTCAATAATGGTCCCGTCGATGTAGTGGAATAGATCTGACCTGCCTTTTTTGAACTGAATTTCGACTTGGGAAAAGGGGGTGCTCAGTGAAAGAAGGCGGAAGTTTTTTTTAGATATCTCTTTAATAATTAGGCTAATGATCCCGGCTTCTTGTGTAAATAGGGTGATGATGCGCTGCCTTTCTTTATAGTCAAAAGCGCGCAAGACAATTCCTTCGACTTGTTCTTCTTGGGTCATAATAAGGCCTTAGAATGGGCAACTTTACGTTTATAACGTGTGCAAAGCTCATTACGCAAGGGAATTTGGTTGTTTTTTTCTGCTTGGATGGGTATGGTAAGGGACTTTGATTTAGTTCAACTGCACCGATAGCTCAATCGGATAGAGTACCCGGCTTCGAACCGGGTGGTTACAGGTTCAAGTCCTGTTCGGTGCGTATTTTTAATCCAACCTGTCTCCCTCAAGACCACTTGCAAATTTTAAGCGTTTCATTGATAGATGAGTTTTTGTAGTGCGTGGATAAGGAAGTTTTTTCCTTATATGAATCTTGCCTCTTGTTTCTGTTTTTTTATTGGGAAGATTGGACAATTTTCTTTAGAAAAGATAGACTCCGGAACTTAAGCAACTGGTTGCCGGGAGGTTCTTTATGACCGATAGGAAAAAATTCGAAGAAGAAGATGCATCTGGGTATCGAATCGATATCATTGGAAGAAATATCCAAATTACGGAGCCGATGAGAAACTATGCTTGGGACAAGCTTTCTAAGATCGAACGTTTTCATAACCACATCATGCATATCCACGTAACGCTGGATATCCAAAAATTGGAGCACATCTGTGTTCTGATGCTTAAAATCGACCACATTCAGATCAAGGCTCAGGCAAGCACAACGGACATGTACGTCTCGATCGATAAGGCAGTAGACCGTTTGCAGAACTTGCTCCGCCGCTACAAAAGTAGGATCCAAGATCACCACAGGAAGGCCCTTTCCATCGTCGATATGCAGGTCAACGTATTAAAAAAGCCGGTCGACGAGGTTGCTGAAATCAACATAGAGATCGAACAAGAAGCAAATCGTATGAAAGATGTGGCCTTGAGCCCTCCGCAGTTGATCGGATCAGAGACAAAGCCTTTAAAAACGTTGACAGTCGATGAAGCCCTGATGAAAATGGAGCTGTCTGGAGACCTTTTCCTAATTTATCGGTCTGAAGAAGACTGCAGGCTTAAGGTCCTTTATAGGAGAACCGACGGTAACTATGGTCTTATCGAACCAGAATAGCCGGCAAATTTTCGATTCTTTTCGTGGAATCTGGGTGAAGGCAACTCCTGAAGAGGCCCTTCGGCAGGCCGTCCTAAGGAAAATGGTCTCCAGTCTGGGATATCCTCGGGAATTGATCGCTGTAGAAAAAGAGATTCGGGAGCTTGTCCCTTCTAATTCAGTTCGGACTCCTCAGAGGCGGATCGATATTGTCTGTTTTAAAAAAAGTTTGTGCTTCGGGCTTCAGCCTTTGATCCTCATCGAATGCAAAGATAAGCTATTTGTTCAAAAGGCGATCGACCAAGTGATTGGGTATAATGCCTTTATTAAGGCGCCTTTTCTTGCAGTTATTTCCCTTAAAGGGGAAATGGTCGGTTGTTGGGACGAAGTTCTGCAGCGATATCGGTTTCGCAGGGGATTTCCAGGTTACCAGGAATTGCTCGATTATGTTACTCTGCCGTCTAAGCTGTAATCTAGAAAAAGGGCATGGCTTTAATGCAATCTTCCATTTTGTCCTCCGGTCTGCTCGACTTGAAGGGGGATCTTTCTCAGATCGACCTGGTTTGTGTTTATGGGATCGGTGATGCCTCTGTCTATCGTCAGTTGCGTTCTTGGCTGCAAAAAGAAGAGCAGCGTTTTATCTTATTCATAGAAGACGATGAAGAGCATTTTTTAAAAATGAAGGATGCTTCTTGGACTAAAGATCCGAAAATCAGACTTTTTTTTTATCAGGAAGGCTATGAAGAGATTTTCAAAGAAATTGCTTGGGAATTTCTCTTTTTAAAATTTGGGTTCTTTGCCGTTGCCGAGTATGCAGAAAGAAAGGGGGAGAAGATGGTCGAAATCTTCTCAAAAGTGGAGCATTACCATCGGGGCATCGACCTAGTTGCTTCGGATTTTCAAGATATGGGTGTTGCTGTATTAAAAAACGTAATGGAAAATCAAAAGAGGTTAGCTTCCTCGTTGTTGGGGCAGTCTTTGCAAGGGGCGTGCTGTCAGATCCCTGCGGTCATCTGTGGGGCAGGCCCTTCTCTAGATCTTCAAATCCCTCTTTTAGCCGCACTCAAAGATAGGGCGATGATCTTTGCTGGCGGATCCGCAGTTGCTGCACTGACTAAGCAAGGGGCGAGTCCCCATTTTTGTGCCCATTTCGATCCAGATCCTCCTCGAGATCGCTTCCTCCAGCAGGATGCAGCTGAAATTCCCCATTTTTACCAAAGTCGGTTTTCTTCGTCATTGCTTAGTTTGGTTCATGCTCCATTGCTTTGGATGTCGGAAGGGGGCAATTACCCAATCGAAAAATGGCTGAAAGAGCGTTATTTGATCCCATTCTCTGCATTTGATTCGGGCTGGACTGCTGCCAATTTTTGCACGGCTGTCGCTGTTCTTCTCGGATGTAATCCGATCATTTTTGTGGGAATGGAATTTTCATTCCAATTAGATCAAGTCTACGGAGCAGGGATGAAAGCGGATGAGCATAAGGGTGTGTTCGTCGAGGTTCAACATATTGATGGCAAACGGCTATTAACAAAAAACGATTGGGTAATGAGTGCGGAGTGGCAGGCCGCTCTTGGTTCTCAGTATCCTCAAACCCGTTTTTTGAATGCAACGCCCCAGGGATTAAATATTTTGCATGCTGAGAAGATCTCATTAAATGAAGCCGCAGGAGTCTATCTGCAGAGACAGTTCGATCTATCTGGAGCAGTTCACGCGTTGTTGCAGAGAGCTCAAAGATTGAAAGTGGAAGAAGCTGCTGGACAACAGATAACCGAGATGTTAATCGAGAGCTATAAGCGATGTGACAAGGTAGGCGATTTCCTATTAAAACTCTGGGAAAAGCATTATCCTAAATCTCCAATGGAGAAGGGAGAATATGCGACTGCGCAGTATGATTTAGAAAAGGAAGTGGCTTTTCAAATGATCCTTGACCCTCTTTGGCAGATTTGGAAAAGGCCGATATTGCGCGCTTCCAGCCATCCCTTAGGGAACCACGTCCATCGACTTCTTTTTTTCAAACGGACAATTGAAGCTAATTTGAGGGCCATTTCATGACGCAAGAAATGTATAAGATAAAAAATAATCAATTGATCATGCAAGATGTCGAGCTAGGGTTAAACTTGGTCCTTTCTTTTTCCTTGCCCACGCTACCCCAAGATATTTCCGCTGATAAGCAGTTGCAAGATGGCCATCTGCTTGTCGTTGAAAGGGATGAACAGAAAGCGCTGCGCGCTGCTTACATTGCCTACGATGGAAAGAGGCACGGGCAATGTCGCCTCTATTATCCTAATGGTTCTGTTGAAGCAGAGATGTACTACCAGATGGACAAGCTCCACGGCCCCTCATTTTTTTATGGAGAGAATGGCGAAATATTGTCGCGCACCTTCTTTTGCGAAGGAAAGCGGGAAGGAAAGGTCTACTTTTATTATCTCAGCGGCAAAGTGTCAAGCATACAGCGGTTCAAAGAGGGGGCATGGCATGGCGTCCAAGAGTATTTCTACGAAGATGGGGCTATCAAAAGCTTGCTTCCTTATTCCCATGGAAAACTGCACGGTGAGGTCCGGTTGTTTTGGGAAGGTGGAAAGAGCAAACGGAGCACAAATTATTTGACGGGGCTACGAGAAGGCAAGGATCAGATCTGGAATGAAAAGGGTGTGCTTATCGACGATGCTGATTACCGGTCTGGACAGCCCTGCGGCACCCACCGCCATTATTCTGCATCTGGTAAGCCGAAAGAAGAGACTGTCTATCATACCCCAGTCCGCTTTGATAAAAAAGAGTGGAATGAGGAGGGCAAACTCATAATAGAAGGGGTCTGGTCTACTGATATGAGTTACACGGAAAAATCGTATTTAGAATCGCATGGTGCATGTGTTCGTAAAGGGTATTGGGATGGAAGCAAGTTGTGTTGGAAGTGAAGCACGCTCCATTTTAATGGAACGGTATCCCGAGATTTTTTTTCTTTCATTTTACTCCTCTTTGAACCCTTACCAGCTTTATTTATCTTCTGGTCAGCATTGGAATGCCCGTCGAAAAGGCGAAAATTTGCATACTGATGATATCGGGAAGGAAATGGAGCGCTTCATCAACAAGCTCCAATTAGAGGGGGTTGATGTTCTCTACGTATTTGGCGTCGGCCTTGGGTATTCTTATGAAGCTGTCAAACAATGGCTGAAGGGAAAAAAAGAGCGGATGCTCATATTTTTAGAAGATGAGCTTGCTGTCATCGATGCCTTTGTCCAGACCGAGCAGGCCCATCCATTGCTCCAAGATTCCCAGGTCCATCTTCAATTCATCCAGGATCCTAAGGGTTGGCATGAAACGCTTAAAAGGCTCGTTGAAACTTATCCCTCGCATCGGATCGAAGTGGCGTGTTTAGAGAGCTACAGCAAAAAACGGCCTCAGTTTTGCAAAAAGATCCGGCTTAAATTAATGCGGCATTGCGCAGTTGTCAATGCCCTAATGACAGAGGCTTTGTATTCCCATCATCTTGTCGTCAATGTTCTTGCGAACATCAAGAGGTGGCCTCATTCTTTTTTTGCCAACAGCCTTAAGAATAAGTTCAAGGGGATCCCTGCGATCATTTGCGGAGCGGGTCCTTCTTTAGGGGCAACCCTCCCTTTGTTAAGACAGATGGAAGATCGAGCGCTTATCATTGCAGGCGGATCGACGATCTCTGCACTGAGCAATCAAGGGATCGTTCCCCATCTGGGACTTGCTTTAGACCCCAATCCCGACGAATATAGCCGTCTGCGGGTGACGTCAGCCTTTGAAATGCCCCTCATCTATGGAACGAGGGTGCAGCCAGACGTGTTCAACACATCCAATGGCCCTTGGGGGTATATCCACTCCTTTACAGGCGGCCCATGCGAAGCTTATTTCGAAAGGGAATGCAACATCACAGGAGACCCTATCGGTCTAGATCTAGGCCCTGAAGCATTCTCTGTCACAACGATTGCGATTGCGCTTGCCGTCGAAATGGGATGCAGTCCAATTTTGCTAAACGGGATCGATCTGGCCTATACAGGCATGCAGCGCTATGCACCTGGTGTGATGCCATCATCTCAAGTCTTTTTCCAAGAATTGCAAAAGGACACAAGGGCAGCTGAGAAGGTATTAAAGAGAAAAGGGATTCAAGGGACGATGGTCACTACCCTCGTTAAGTGGGTAATGGAATCAAGCAGCATTGGAAGCTATGCAAAAGCCCACAAAGAAGCGGAATTTATCAACGTCTCTTCAGGAGGCCTAGGATTTAAAGGCATTTCTAATCGCCCCTTTTCTGAAGTGATCGATCAGCATTGCAACCGTAGCTATGACCTCCGAGCGAGGATCCATCATGAAATCGAAAAAAGCCGTTTTAAAGAGCTTTCTTTCTCTGCAATTTCTGATCAGATGCATACCGTTATGTTAAGTCTAGAAAAACTGCTCAGTATCTGCGATGAAATGCTAGTGGAACTCGATGTGAATAAGCAAAGAGGCTTTTTCCCTGAAAAGCCCTTTCCTTCAGGGAAAATGACAGTCCTTAAACTCAATTTTGAAGAAGAAAGAGCCTTTGACTGTTTTCTTCCCCATGTCGGTCCTGCAATCGATCAGCTCTTGAACCGGTCCCATGCGATCCCATCTCATGGAGAGCAGGAAGAGATCCTCCTCAAAACCATTGAGCGTCAAGTAATGAAGTGGGAGCATCTCAAGACGATGATCGAAAAAGAGATCTCTATTCTTAAAAACCAGTTGGTATAGATCGATTTTCTTAAACAAGTGTTATCTTTATGAATTTAACAGGCTTTATTTGGCAATTTGTCCATAAGCAGCGCTGGGTATTTATTACCATTTTGCTCCTTTCTCTGGCATGGACATTTGAGATGTTGTTTTGGCCCTTTTTTCTTAGAAAAATGGTCGATATCTTAACATACTACGATTCGGAGCGCTTATCTGCTTGGCCTTCTTTAAAAGTTCTTCTGATGTGGGGGGGAGTGTCTTGGATTTTTATGGAGTTTGCCTTTCGTTTAAGGAACTTTCTGGAAGCTTCGGCTTATCCGAGACAGGAAGCCGATATCCGTATGGTCATGTTCGATCATGTTCAGCGCCATTCACCCAAATACTTCAATGAGCATTTCTCGGGGAGTTTAGCGAATAAAATTGGAGATATGGTCTTGACATCCTCCCTGTTATTGCGCGATGTGCTGCTGCTTTTTATTCCCTGTGCTGTGACTTGCACCATGACCATTGCAGTTTTTTGGCAGATGAGTGCCCTTCTTTCTCTTATTGTTGCAATATGGATTGTGGCCCACTTTTCCCTATGCTGGATGTTCACGATCAAATGTGCGCATTATTCCTACCTCCATGGAGAATCTAGAAGCTCCCTTGTTGGGAAGATCGTTGATAGCCTAACCAATAATTTTGTGGTGAACCTTTTCTTCCGTTTCCGGTTTGAAAAAGAATATATCGCCCATTATCAAAAGGTTGAGCAAAATGCGAATCGCCAGGCCAAAGTGTATAATGCAAAAATGTTCACCGCACTATCGATAGCTTTCGTTTTAGAGATCTTTACGTTGACCTGGTTCATCATGTTCTATTGGACCAAAGGGACGATTTCTACCGGAGAAGTCGTTCAGCTTTTTTATACCATTTGGAATCTAAGCATGGTCGTCTGGTTTATTGCCGATAGAGCTCCCGAATTTTTTCAATCTCTGGGTATTGCAAAGCAGGCTTTTTTGATTATGCAAGATCCTCAAGACATTATGGATCCTCCCTTCGCCATAGATCTCTCAGCCAAGAAAGGGGAAATCATCTTTGAAAATGTTTCTTTTTGCTACGGAGAGAAAAAAATTTTTCAGAATAAAAATTTGCGCATCCATGCGGGAGAAAAAGTGGGGCTTGTAGGTTATTCGGGTGCTGGAAAATCGACTTTTGTCAATTTGATTCTCCGGTTTTTTTCTGTGGAAAAAGGGAAGATCTTGATAGATGGGCAAGATATCGCCTCTGCCACCTTAGAATCCCTGCGCACCTCGATTGCTCTCATTCCCCAGGATCCGATCCTCTTCCATCGTTCTCTTGAAGATAATATCCGCTATGGGCGAATCGATGCTTCACAACAGGAAGTGATCAATGCAGCAAAACTTGCCCATTCCGATGAGTTCATCAAAAGGAGTTCTGGGGGGTACAGCACCCTCGTTGGAGAAAGGGGCACAAAACTCTCTGGCGGAGAAAAGCAACGGATCGCTATTGCAAGGGCTATGCTTTTAAAAGCGTCGATCCTTATCCTCGATGAAGCGACATCAGCCCTCGATTCGCTTAATGAAAAATACATTCAAGACAGTTTAGAGAAACTCATGGCAAATCGGACAACGATCGTAGTAGCCCATCGTTTATCAACGCTCCGCAAGATGGACCGGATTTTAGTTTTTGATCAAGGGGAAATCATCGAGCAGGGGTCTCACGCAGAGTTATTGAGCAAAAAAGGGCGTTATGCTCTTATGTGGCACATGCAGGCTGGGGGATTTCTTCCAGATAGGCCGTGATTTTAAGAGACTTCTTGATACTGTCCCAGCTTGTTACGCAGCGTACGGATGCTGATCCCAAGGGCCAGAGCGGTCTTGGTCCGGTTGTTGTTCTGATCAGCAAGCGTCTGTAGGATGAGCCGTTTTTCCATTTCTTGCAGAGTAATTCCAGAAGGAAAGCAAATTGCTGGCGGAGGCTGTTTCAGCGGACCCTTAACTTCCAAACTTAAATGTTCTGGATAGAGAATTTCCGAAGAGTTCATTACCACAGAGCGTTCCATGACATTGGCAAGTTCGCGAATATTGCCAGGCCAAGGGTAGGCTAGCAGTTTTTTCTTTGATTCACTTGAGAGTCGTTTGAGATGCTTTCGGTTTTCTGCGCAGAGGGTTTCTAGAAAGTAATCGGCTAGAGGAAGGATATCCTCTTTGCGCTCCCGCAAAGGGGGCAGATGGATCGGAACAACATTGAGCCGGTAGTAGAGATCTTCGCGGAAGATCTTTTGTTCGACAGCCTCTTTCATAGAGCGGTTTGACGTCGAGATCAGCCGCACATCGACTTTTATCGGACGGATACCACCGACTCGTTCAAATTCCATCTCTTGGATTGCGCGCAATAATTTAGGCTGAAGTTCTAGGGGAATTTCAGAGATCTCATCGAGAAGAAGCGTTCCCTTGTCAGCTAGTTCGAAACGTCCGAGCTTTTTGTTGATTGCTCCGGTAAATGCCCCTTTTTCATGTCCAAAAAATTCCGATTCAAGAAGAGGTGCCGGAATAGCGGCGCAGTTCACTTTAATGAAAGGATTTTCCGATCGGAAAGATTGAAAGTGGATCACATGGGCAATCACCTCTTTCCCTGTTCCCGATTCTCCACTGATGAACACACTGGCATTACTTATGGCAATCTTGCTGACATCACTTAAGATTTTTTTCATCAGATCGCTATGGGCAATTAACCGGTCTTTGCTTGAATTTTGCTGTGTAGAGATTTCTTTCCGCAAAAATTGATTCTCTTCCAAAAGAGAGGAGTGCTCTTGCGCCTTCTCTAGCATCGCTTCAAAAGTGTCTTGAGAAAAGGGTTTGATGAGGTAATTAAAGGCGCCAAGACGCATCGCCTCAACGGCATTTTCCACACGGTCGTACGTCGTTAAGATGATTACAAGGGCATCAGGATCTTTCTGTTTTGCCGATTTGAGGATGTCTGTTCCAAGAGATGGAGAGATATTGTTATCGCAAAGGATGAGATCAAAGTGCTTTTCATGGAGCTTTGCGATGCCGCTTTCTTGGCTTTCTGCAATAGCCACGCTACAGTTTTTCTGTTTGAGGGAGTCTTGCAAATACTTCTGCACACGCGTTTCATCTGCAATGATTAAGGCTGTTTCAATCGCCATAATTTATGTTATCCCTATTAAGCCAAGGACCAAGATGTTGTGTGGAAAAAGGCTGCTTGCTCTCTTTTCATTACATCATCCTGGGTATTGACGGCTTTGATCATTTCTTGTAGCTTCTGAGGGCATACCCCGCGTTGTCTGGTTGTGTGGACTCAAATGGGCTTACATCTTGTAAAGTCTAAATTCACAACATCTGACCGTGCGCGGCCTAACTTTTAGGCTCTTTCCTCTAGCAGGTAGCAGGCTAGAGCCAGGAATACCCGGCGTTCCTACTGCGGATTATAGAAAATGGCGAGATTAACAAAAGTCCTAAATTACATCTGTGGAATTTGTTTTCTAAGTATCTATTTATTAGGTTGTTCTGGATTAGAGCATTCCGAGCAAGAGAAGTTAAGAAGGATGAACACTAGAGGAGAATTCATTCACCGGAACCAAAATGAGTCCTATTATACCCTGCAAACGCCTGTTCAGAAAAAACGTGACCCTTACCCTTGGGAGGGGGCTTCCGGCAGCGCTCACGCAAAGATCACCAAGGAATTTTTTCGCTGCAAGGGGAGCAGCTCAAATCCTCCGCATGCAGACCATAAGGATCCGACCCGCCCAGTGAATTTTTTTGACTGCGGTGGTTTTCAGAAGCATAGCTTGCCACTTAAAGGGGAAAGAGAGTTCGTCTATCCGATTCTGATCGATCTTCTTAATGAAGTACAGGCAAAGACCGGCAGCAAAGTTGTCATCACTTGCGGCCATCGGTGTCCTGCTCATAATGCCTATGCTGACAATTCCTCTTATAACCAAAACTCAAAGCATATGATTGGAGCGGAGGTGGATTTTTATGTGCAAGGGTTTGAGTCCAAACCTGAAGAGATCATACAGATCCTTATGCAGTACTATCAAGAAAATTTTTCTTATGAAAACAAAAAGGGCTACACCGAATTCGAAAGGTTGGAAACCAAGGATCTCAATGTGTCTACGCAGCCTTGGTATAATAAAGAGGTCTTGATCAAGCTCTACAAAAAAACGGAAGGAAGGGATTTAGACAATCGCCATCCCTACCCCTATATCTCAATCCAGGTCCGGTTTGACAGAGAGGAGAACGAAAAAGTTATCTGCAGCTGGCAAAAAGCCTTCAATTGCTACCGTCGGTATTAATCGAACTTTGTTCTCGTACCCTCCTCCATTACTCGCTTAAATAAAGTGCCTCTCTATGATGCTGTCCAATGTTTTCATGTTTAGGTATTGCTGTTTTTCTAGTTTTTTATTATCCTCTGCGCTTTCTTCTTCTTGTGCCGATGTGGCGGAATTGGTAGACGCGGTAGATTCAAAATCTAGTTCTAGCAATAGAGTGCTGGTTCGATTCCAGTCATCGGCATTGCGCCGGACAAAGTCTCTGAAAAGAGGATTTATCCGGTTTTTTCATTTCCTGACCTAATATAGTGATTTCAATTTAAATTTTTAATCATCTGTAAATCTCTAGAAAAATAACGTCAATCGCTTGAGCAAGATGCGAGTAAAATTTGACGCTTTCTTTCACTCGTTTTTTAAAGTTAGCCGAAAATTTTTCGATAGGATTTAAGTCAGGAGAGTATGGAGGTAAAAAAAACTTCGCATCCTGCCTCTGCAATACCATTTATTAAAAATAACTTTTATCTTTTGCCCACTCTCTAGTGCATAGCTGGCGGACGGTACCTGGCGTGGGGGTAAAGGCATTCCAGGCATCACAACAACAGTCCAAAATATGTTCGTACGAATCAAAACAGCGGTTTCCCAGGTATCGATCCCTGACAACCATGCCGTAGATTCTCACAAAAGGCATGCTGTACCATACATTTCTCTGTCCATTGCCAACAGGCAAGAGAGGCAAACAAAAGCAACAAGATGGGAAAAACCTGTTGGATCGGCTCAATAAAAAGCGCGATTGTGTCTTGCGATTTATCCATGATTTTTCGGTTCCATTTACGAATAATCAAGGGGAACGTGATATTCGCATGTTAAAATTGAAGCAAAAAATAGGTGGCTGTTTTCGCGTATTCAGAGGGGGTGAAATTTTTCGTCGCATTCGCAGTTATATTTCCACGGCACGTAAACAGAACTGGAATGTTTGGGGCGCCTTGGCAGACGCCATCAGAGGAAACCCTCGTTTATTAACAGTTAATGAACAATCTGCTGGCTCAGGTAGTCGCTGTCCGATCACCGCATTTTTCAGGTGCCCCAGACGTAGGAGGGGGTATCTGAGCTGTTACAGCAAAATTAAGGTGGGAGCGAGTTCTCCTGTTAAGGTTTGGTGGCTGTAGCCAGTTACCTTGACTTGCTGGAGTGTGCCGATCAGGCTGTCATCCCCCGTAAAAAGGACATTTTTCCAGCAACGGGTGCGTCCTCTTAACTGCCTTTCGTCGCAGTTTCTTTTCTCAACAAGGACTTCGACAACGGAGCCTAACATCGATTGTCGCTCTTCAGCGCAAATTTCGCTATGGAGGGAGAGGAGGCGTTGAAGCCTTTCCTGTTTCACTTCTTCAGGGATGTCGTCGCGCCATCGAAAAGCAGGCGTTCCTTTGCGCGCGCTGTACGCAAAAATAAAGGAGACGCTGTAGCGGATCTGTTTGAAGATATCGTAAGTCTGTTGAAATTCTTGTTCTGTTTCTGTAGGGAACCCGACGATGATATCTGTGCCCAATGAGACATTAGGAACAATTTTGTGGAGCAACTGAACCTTTTCTAAATAGGTTTCAACTGTATAAATCCGGTGCATTTTTTTTAAAATGCGGTTTGAGCCTGCTTGGATTGGAAAGTGGACAAACTCGCATGTGGAGGGGAGGTCGCGGATCGCGTGCATCAGCTCAACGGTGATGTCTACGGGATGGCTTGTCATAAAACGGACCCGGGCAAGGCCTGGAATCTTGTCTAGACGGTATAGCAGATCGTGGAACAGGCACTTCCATTCTGGCTTGTCTTTGCCGTAGCTATTGACGTTTTGGCCAAGGAGGGTGATCTCTTTATATCCCTGGTCCACCAATCGGGTACATTCTTCGACAACGCTATCAGGATGGCGGGAGACCTCTTGACCCCGAGTGTAGGGGACAACGCAATAGGTGCAGAACTTATCGCAGCCGCGGATAATAGAAACGAACGCCTTAACTGGGTCGTTCCTCTTTGCAACTAAATAGTCAAGATTTTCCTCGAATTGGTCATCGGTCCGGATTTGCTGCTGGCCCGACTCGATTACATCGTCAATCACGTCATTGAGCTCGCTAATATTGTTCGTCCCAATGACAAAATCAACATGAGGGAGCTTGCGGAACAAGGTGTCTTTTTTGGCCATGGCCATACAGCCGGTGACGCCGATCATCTGCTTTTTGTTGCGGCTGCGCCCCAATTGCCCAAGCTTTCCCATAACCTTTCTCTCCGCTAGATCGCGGATCGAGCAGGTATTGAATAATAAGAGATCGGCAACCTCTTCATCTTGGGTCCTTATAAGGCCCCGTTTTTCCAATAAGCCGACCATAATTTCTGTGTCGAGCTCGTTCATCTGGCACCCGTAAGTGCGGATAAAAAAGGTTCTTAAATCGCGCATAGGCCTTGTAAAAAACATGTAAAATTAACAAAAGACCCTTAAGTCTATACCATCAAAAGGCTTTTGGCAAGCCGGATTTGCTCATGGACAACTTGAAACTTTTTAAGCAAGGGATCGACTCTACGGACATAATATCTGTTTCTTGAACCTGTCTGGATTTATTTAAGCAGGAGCTGATTCGGGTTGCACCAGATCAGAATCGATAAAACCCTTGGCAAAAAAGCCTTAAACTCGTACACTTGCAATTCATTATTAACTTTAACGATTTTGAATAAACCTTTTAGGCCTTTACTATGACCCAGAAGAAAAAAAACACCACGCTCCTTCTCACCAAGGAAGAAGTTCGCACCATGCGCCAGTGGCTTCTGCTCGACGCATCTGGCAAGACGCTTGGGCGTTTTGCTGCTGAAATTGCGAAAATTCTCCGTGGGAAGCATAAGCCCCAGTTCACCCCTCATGTCGATGCTGGCGATGGCGTTGTCATTATCAATGCAAAAAAAATCAAAGTAACAGGCGCTAAAGAAGCTCAAAAGATCTACCGTTACCACACTGGAGCAATGAGTGGGATGCGTGAAATTCCTTATTCTGTTATGAAGGATCGCAATCCTGAATACATCCTTTTGCGGGCTATTAAAGGGATGATGCCAAAAACACGTCTAACTGAGGCCCAAATGAAGAAATTACGAATTTTTGCTGGTGAGCAACACGATATGCAGTCACAAGCGCCAATCCCTGTGAACATTTAATCTCGAGCTTTAAACATATGAAAGGCAATGAAAAATTAGGTACTGGAAGAAGAAAAACATCTGTCGCCTCTGTACGCCTTCGTCCAGGGACAGGTAAAGTCGATGTCAACGGCCGTAAATTTGAAGAGTATTTTCCTCTGGAACTCCAGCGTCGTGCTGTTTTATCTCCAATCGAAAAAGTTTCGTCCCCTGAGCGCTATGATATCATCATCCGTGTTAAAGGTGGCGGCATTCAAGGTCAGATGATTGCAGCCCGTCTTGGAATTGCGCGTGCTCTTGTCGTCGAAGATGAGCAGAGACGCCATGACCTCAAAGTTCTCGGCTATTTAACCCGCGATCCTCGTAAGAGAGAGCGTAAAAAATATGGTTTGGCTGGAGCGCGTAAACGCTTTCAATTCTCCAAACGTTAACACGATTCCGTTTTCCTCCTTGTTGATACAAGGCCTTGTGGATAAAAGTCCCCAAGGCCTTTTTGTTCTATCCTTCGCAGAAATTAAATTCATAAATTTAATTAATGGATTTACCTTTAATTTGAAAAGCTGTCAGCAGTAGTTTTTTCTTGTCCTCGAGCTGTCGAAAAGCATATTAGAAAATTTACGCAGGCGTTCAAACAGCATCGAGTACTGGCAATTAGGTCAATTTAAGTGATACAAAGCCCGGTATTTAGTGTTCAGATAGCCAATGAAGGGTTCTTCGCTCAACGGCTGACCTGTGATTTTTTTACACAGATCGGGCGGCGTATATTGACGTCCATATTGGTGGATATTGTCCTTAAGCCATTCTCGGACGAAACCAAGGTCTCCTTTTGAGATTTTTTCCTTCCAATGCGGAAAAGCTTTTTCAAAGACCAGGAAGAACTGGGAAGCGTAGAGATTGCCCAATGTATAAGTGGGGAAGTACCCAAAGAGGCCCAGCGACCAATGGATATCTTGTAGGCAGCCTTCTCCGTCGAATTGTGGACAGATGCCCAGATATTCTCGAATTTTTTCATTCCAGGCATCTGGAACGTCGCTAACCTTTAAGGAGCCTTCGATAAGCGCTTTTTCTAACTCAAAGCGGACAACGATATGGAGGTTATAGGTAACCTCGTCGGCTTCGATTCGGATCAAGCTGGGCTTGACATGATTAACAGCACGGTAGAAGTCGTCGAGATAGATGGAACTAAAATGTTCGGGGAATTCCGTTTGCAGCAGGGGAAAGAAATATTGCCAAAAAGGGTGGCTCTGCCCGATCAGGGTTTCCCACCAACGGGACTGGCTTTCATCGATTCCGAGAGATAGAGACTCAGAAAGAGGGGATCCAAACTGCTCTTTAGGACGTCCTAAGGCATAAAGGCCATGGCCCCCTTCATGAAGCACTGCAAAGATGCTGAAGAAGGGATCCTCTGGATTGAACCGTGTTGTCATCCGGACGTCGTTGGGAAGCAGCGTGGAGCAAAAAGGGTGTGCGGAAGAATCAAGACGGGAGCTGCTATCGTGAAAGCCCATACTTTTTAAGAGGAGGTGGGAAAAGGCAAGCTGCTTGTACTTAGGGCAGTGGCAGCGGAGGAACTCATGGGGAATAGGAGGGGAATCGGTAATAGCCTTTAAGAGTTGGGTGAGTTGAAGTTTAAGCTTGGAAAAGATAGGGATAAGCCCAGAGGTCTTTATCTCAGGCTCATAAAGATCGAGAAGGGCGTCGTAAGGATGTTCTTTGAAGCCTAAAATGTCTGCTTTTTTGCGGCAGAGGGAAACCACTTTTTCGAGATGAGGTAAAAATTCTTTGAAGTCGTTATGGTTTCTGGCGCTTTTCCAAGCATGTGTAGCTGTTGAGATTGTTTTGGCATATTGTTTAACGAAAGCATTAGGCAGTTTGACCGCTTTGACATAGTCTCTGCGCCACTCTCTTAAAGCAGCAATCCGGGGAGGGGGCAGCGATGAATCCTTGATCTCGCCTGTTTTGATATCGATGAGCTGGTCAAGTAGCTTGGCAAATGCTTTGCTTGTTTTATTCTTATGCACGAGGCTTGCAAGCATTTCGACTTGGATTGAGCGGAAGTGGATTGCATCTCTTGGCATGTATGTTTCTTGGTCCCAATCAAGCAGCTGTTCAATGGATGAGAGGATTGCTGTCGTTTTTGAAAGTTCGTGCAGTTTGGAGTAGAGATCATCTTTCTTTGCCATAACACACCCTTTTTTGGAAATTTTTTAATTTTGAGGTAGTTACAAATTTATATCATGTGGTTTACACCAAATTCAATAAACTTTTTTTTAGACTTCGAACACGGAGTAGAGCCTATTTCGAAAAGTCTGATCAAATACGAAGTCTTGTAACAGTTTTTTAAGCTTCGGTTAACCTGCTCCATACTTTCTTGATGTTCATGCAGGCTTTAAAAAGGCGCTCGAGGCTATTAATGCAGGTTTGAAACATCGGCGTGTAGAAGGCCCAGCTCAAGAATAAGAGGGTGAGCGATCCACTCCCGACAATTACATCGGAGAACCAATGAGCTCCTGTGACTAAACGGGGCATGCAGAGGAAAGCAGCGTACAAAGAAGCAAGGATTCCAAGACGCCAGCCTGCAAGATAGGAAAAGCTTGCAGCAAAGAGCAGCGCGGTTGTCCCATGGTCTCCGGGAAAGCTCTTGGAAGAATCATCTTTGATATGTAGCCAAGGGATATGTTCGGACAAGCGGAAGCTCGAGTCGATGACAAGGGTTGGACTTAAGCGGGGAATGCTTAAATTTTCTCTGAAGAGCAACCGGTTAGCGAAGTAGATGATTGCTCCAATATAAAGCACGCAAAATAGTAGTTCAGCAATTTTTCGAGGTCGCAAAGCCCTAGTAGCTTGCTTGACGTAAATGAAAAAAAAGATTAGGACGCATAAATCTTCAACCCAATCCGCTAACTTGTGGTTGGCTAGAGCCCAAAACACTTGCCAATTCGGCCTTCCTTCTAAGGAACCATTGACGCATTTAAAGAATGCGATATCAATTACTTCCCAAAAGCCCTTTGTAGAAGGAAGAAATAGTGTGGTGAGGAGGATTGTGACCAAGACGTGGCATAGAAGCAAGGGCTTCCATTTCCATTTCTTTTTAGGGGCTAAGAGGTAAGGGTCAGCAGCATTCATTAAGCACTCTCTTTTATGTTTTTGCAAATTTCCATCCAAACCCAATTGAGCAGGTCAGAAAAGGTCCAAAAACTGCTAAAAAGGGGTGTACCACATTATTTTCTCCTAAAATCACCGCGGCGTCCATGATTGCGCCAAAGGCGACAAAGCTGAAGATGGCAAATGTGTAAGTTAAGAAGATAGGTGTTGTGCGCGAATAGCGGACACAATAGGGAAAAATGGCGATCAAGGAAAGGAGCGGGAGCAAGGGCATGGTGCATTTATAAAACAGATGGCTAAGGATTTGCGCCCGTTCAACGGTTGTTGCCCTTTTCTTTGAATTAAGAAGATAAACGAGCTGGCTGATTCTTCTATTTTCAATCGGGACATATCCTTTTCCGGCTAAGTCGGGTTGCCATTTGAACGGAGAGAATGTGTAGGCCTCAAAAGACTCTGTTTTGATTAAATTGCCCAGTTTGTTCCTTTGGATGTGATCCACAAACTCTCCGATCGGATTTTCAGGATCTGCCTTCAGGGTCTTCATTCTCCAGATCTCATCTGAAGAGCGGATCCAAAACACATCGAAAAATCGGTTTTTTTCCGCGTCTTTGGTCTGATAGATGATTTTCGAACCATCCTTGAGGTAGAGCGCATGAACAGGTTCTGTGCGGGGACCATGCCGGGTATGTTTGAAATGCTGTTCCCGAAATCTGTCGAGAAAGTTGAGGCTTGAAGGGAGAAAGTGCTCAAAGCTGAAGAAATTAAATAGGGTGCATAAGCCGCATAAAAAAATAAGTGGGCGGGCGATTTTTTTTAGTGAGACGCCTGAGGCTTGCAGGGCAAGAAGTTCTCCATTAAGCATCATAGATAGGAGCTGTTTAATGCAGGCGATCAAGGCTGCAAGAGGAACTAATAGATAAGAGCGCTTAATGAACATAAAGCTGTAGTAGCTGATCATGTCGGAAAATTGGATCCGTTTATCGATGATAAAATCCTGCATATGGGTCGAATAGTCGATCATCGCGTACAGGAAATAGAAGCAACCTAAAAAGAGGAAAAAACCTTTGACTGTTTCTCGAAAGATGTACCACTTCCAAATTAACTTCATTCAACACCTTCATTAATCGATTTTAATGATCGCAAGGAGAGTAGGATGATCAAAGGGTGGGGAAGGAGGAAGATTAATGAGGATAGGGAAGGGCAATGCTTTAAGGACTTTGCAGTAACAAAGCAAACCAGATAAAAGGAGGCGAGGACAATTGCGTAAGCAATCCCCTTTTTCGAACGGTTCCTGTTGATCTGAATTCCGAATGCCACACCGATCAAGGTAAACGTAAATGCCGCAAGTGAAATCGAAAGTCTGCGAGATAGCTCGAGCTGTGCGCTCCTTCCAATCGAAAAGAGTGAATGGCGGCCTTTTTCCAATGCTTCTTTTGCCAAAATCATACGTAGCGATTGGTAGTCGTAGGTTGCATTCCAATCGTTGCTTTGCGTGTATTCGCTCAAATTGGAGGCTTTAGTATTCATAATAGCTTGATTTTCTATCACCAGATGATCAAAACTACTCCCTTTTTTTGGATCGATACTTGAGATCAGGGCGACTTGTTCCCCTTTGAGAAGCTCTCCTCGAAGGGAAAGTTCCTTGGCGATCATTAGGGTAAGGCGGTTGTTCGAACTGTTCTTGATTGCAAAAACGACATCTTCAGCATATTTTCCTGACTTTAACGCCTTCATGTCGATATAAGTATTTTTTAGCTTGACGAGGCTTTCTTTCTGGAAGATGAATAGGGGATTTGCTGCAGCTGTTTGGTAGATCAGTTCTTTCGATAAGGCTCGGCAGCGCGGGGCAATTTCACAGGAGATCGTGAGATTGAGAAGGGTTAGGAAGAGTCCTGCGAAAATAAGGGGGGTCGTGATCGGCTTTAGGCCAAGACCGCATGAGCGGAATGCTGTTAGTTCATGGGTTTTGCTTAGTCTTTGAAACAAGAGAATCGCTGTAATTAGACAAGATACGGGGATTGCAATCGGTAAAATGTAGGGAATTTGGAGAAGAGCGAAAAGAAAAATTTTGAATTTACCGGTGCCTGACGAAGCAAAGCGGGCAATTTCTTGGAAACGGAGAACAAGTAGCACGGCAACAAAGCTGCTGACGCACAGGACAAGGACTTGAAAAAAAGAGCGCAATAAGTAGCGCCAAATTATCGGCATAAGTGGTTGTTTTTCGCTAGAATTAGGGTCATTTTATTCTATTGCCCCCTTTTAGAAAAGCCCAGTTTGCAGGCAGAGCCATCGAAATTAAGAAAAAAGCTGGGCGAAGACAGTAAACGGTTTTGACGGAAGATGGAGTGATCAGGCAAAATGCTAGACCATGACTAACATAAAAATAATAATGAGAGATCCATTAGTCCAGAAGGTACGGGCGTTTCTTGCCCCTCTCTGCGAAACAGCAAGGCCGTTTTTACTCGGATACTCTGGAGGAAACGACTCGAAAGCGCTCCTTTACATCTTGTTACAGTGTCGTAGGGTGCTGGGGTTTGAGCTTTGCTTAGCCCATGTTGACCATGGTTGGAGGGGGGAGAGCGCCGATGAAAGGAAGGTTATTGCTGTTGAAGCAGAGAAGCTGCAGCTTAAACTGTTCTCATGTCGCCTAGATGCAAAGGGGGTGCCCAAGCAGAACGCCGAGTCAAAGGCGAGGAAAGAGAGGCTCCAATTTTTTCAGGAAGTCTATAGAAAAATCGACGCTCAAGGATTGTTTCTTGCCCATCAAGCTGATGATCAAGCGGAAACAGTTCTGAAAAGATTGTTGGAGGGGGCTCATCCGATGCACTGGAGTGGAATGGGCTTCGAGGGGAGAATGGGGCAGATGCGGACATTAAGGCCTCTTTTAGAAATCACCAAAAAACAGTTGGGTCTTTGGTTGGAAGATCATGGACAAACTCCCTTTGTCGATAGCTCGAACCTCGATTCTCGGTTTTTAAGAGGGCGAATGAGATCGGAGATCATTCCCAGCCTTTCTGCTCAGTTTGGCAAAGAAGTTAGCTATAATCTTTGCAAAGCGGCTGCAGCATCTGCCGAAATTCATGCTTATTTAATGAAAAGATGCGAGCCGTATTGGGGTAAGCTGGTCTGCACAGGCTCATCTGTCCAATGGGATTTAACTGATGTCAAAGAAATTTTAGAGTTGCGGTGGCTAATAAAAATATGGCTTAAGGAGCGCAAGCTTCATGTCTCCTATGAGGTCTTACAGGCAATATGTTCTGGGTTGCTGAAAAGAGAAAGAAGCAAGTTTTTTCCTCTTAAAGTAGGGGTAATTCAAATTAATTCCGGTGTTTTGATCTATCAATGAAGTTAGTTTAAAGCGTTATTTTTTATTTCCAAGAATCTTAATTCATTTATTTTAAATCAATTCTTTAATAAATAATGAGACAAATTATTCATCCTCTGATACGATAAAGAAACGGTGTGCTGCTGGCATCGAAGGGGTTGTATGCCCCTTTTGGAAACGGATAAAGCTATTGCAAATTTTCTCCGTTATCGCTTTCACCATCAAAGTTTTGGTGATCGATAAACGGGGAAACTTCTTTACTTTAATCGGATGCAGGTGGTTTAATTTGTCATCTATAAACATGAAAAAATAAAAACATTATGAGCAATGACAGCTTGAAAAATGAGCCTAAGAAAGGGTTTCCTGGCGGCTTTTTTATCTTTTTACTGGCCGCTATCCTCGTCATTTTGACGGTGCAAAACTTAAGCAATGAAAAAACGGCTAAAGTTGCTTTCAGTCACCAAGTTGAGCATCTAGTTAACTTAGATTTGGTTCAGAAAGATGAGAGTCGTAAGATTGCTTTAAATGACAACCTAGTGACTTTCAGTGGTAAGTTCAAAGAGCGTCAGACGGATGATGCGAAATCCCGCTTCCGTTACTTGGAATTGCTCAATCGTAACCACGAACTTTCTGGAGAAAAAAAAGAGCTTGATGGCGAGCTATCCACCTCTAAGAAATCGGTTTATGATGCAGCCGATCTGTATCTTCATTTAAGCGGTCTTCCTATTCCGAAAGGGGGGTATCGTGTCGTTGATCCAATTTATAATAGTGCAAGCAAAGAAAATGAAGTGGTTGTTCGCAAAGCTTCTGACAAAGAGTTCACAAGCTACGCCGATTTGGAAGGTTTATACCCCGCCGTTTTCCAAAGACAAAGCTCTGCAGCCATCGGAGCTTTTGGAAAGGATCTGTTGACGTTGATAGAAGGTTTCCGTTCCCATGCTCTCGGCATCGGAAACGAGAATATGAAATTAGATCTGCGAAACCTTGAGCAGTCAGTAGCCCAAGCATCTGATCTGAAAGATCCCCAAGCGCTTCAGCAGCAGCTATTGGTCTATCGCGGCGCGCTTGACCAGTTGCGTACGATCATTGCAGACCTTGACAAAGAGCAACAAAATGTCCGCCTTCTTCAACTCCGCAGTGTTAGGACATATAAGGCTCAGCTTGAGCAGTTCAATTACGTTTCCGAAGAATTAGAAAAGAATGATGCGCAATTAGACAAGGCCCGCCAGTCTGTCGCTAACGTGACCTGGTTCTTCAATAACAAAGAGCTTTCTACAAAAGCTTTAGAAAAGCAAGACCCTGAGATCTATGGCCATTGGTTTGCGCAAGCCAAACAAGAATGGGATAATTTCTCAACGAACAAAGCGACGGTATTTAAGGCTCCTGATCAACCGCGCAATCTTGTTTTGGAAAAAACATTTAAAAGTGAGGAGCCCTCTCCGAATTATTTAAGCTATCTCTTTACCCTGCTACCGGTTATTCTTGTCGTACTTCTACTCTATTTCGTTTTTTCAAGGCAGATGAAGGGCGCGGGCGCGGGCGCAATGAATTTTGGAAAATCACCAGCTAAGCTCCTGACTAAAGACCGCAATAAGGTGACGTTTAAAGATGTTGCTGGTTGTGATGAAGCAAAAGAAGAACTCCAAGAAGTTGTTGATTTCCTTAAAGATCCTAATAAGTTTACTGCCCTTGGAGCGCGCATTCCTAAAGGAGTGCTCTGTATTGGAGCTCCGGGAACAGGTAAGACATTGATTGCAAAGGCTGTTGCAGGTGAAGCCGATCGGCCGTTCTTCTCGATTTCTGGTTCAGACTTCGTCGAAATGTTTGTTGGAGTTGGCGCAAGCCGTATCCGCGACATGTTCGAACAAGCCAAAAAGCAGGCTCCTTGCATTATTTTTATGGATGAGATCGATGCCGTAGGGAGGCACCGCGGAGCTGGTATCGGCGGCGGACACGATGAACGGGAACAGACGCTTAACCAACTGCTTGTAGAAATGGATGGTTTTGATACGAATGAAGGGGTCATCCTTATCGCTGCGACAAACCGACCTGACGTTTTGGATAAAGCTCTCCTTCGCCCGGGTCGTTTTGACCGTAGAATCGTCATCGATCTCCCAGATGTTAAAGGCCGTTTTGAGATTCTCAAAGTCCATGCGCGTAAGATCAAATTAGACCCGAGCGTTGATTTAATGCACATCGCACGGAATACTCCAGGTGCCTCTGGCGCTGACCTGATGAATATTCTGAATGAATCTGCTTTGCTTGCAGCTCGAAAAGGGCGCAGTGCTGTTACAGCGCAAGACGCTGCTGAGGCTTGCGATAAGGTCCGCTATGGAAAAGAACGACGTAGCCTTGAAATTGATCAAAACGAGAAAAAAACAACTGCATACCATGAATCTGGCCATGCTGTTGTCGCTCTATGTGTCAAATTTGCCGATCCTGTTGATAAAGTAACGATCATTCCACGGGGACTATCTTTGGGAGCCACCCACTTTATGCCTAAAAAGAATCGCTTGAGCTATTGGAAGCGTGAGCTTCTTGATCAGCTAGCTGTCTTGATGGGGGGGCGAGTTGCTGAAGAAATTTTTGTTAGTGATATCTCGAGCGGTGCGCAAATGGACATCACGCAAGCCACACGCCTCGTACGCAGCATGGTTTGTGAGTGGGGAATGACGGATAAACTGGGTGCCGTTGCTTATGATGAACGAGCTGATGGCGGTCAATATCTTGGAATGCCCAACTACCATGAAAAAGCCTATTCGGAAGCTACAGCAAAGGTGATCGATGACGAGGTGCGTAAAATTCTTGGTGAGGCGCATCTGCGTGCAAAAGAGCTTATTGAATCCCATCGTGACCAAGTTCAGCTAATGACAGAGATGTTGATGGAGTTTGAAACATTAGATCGCGATGACGTGCTTGAAATCATGAACGGTGAGTGGGATATTGAAAAGAAAAGGGGCCGTTTAAAAACAGCTCAAGACCTCCATCGCAAAGCCCCACCCCCTCCTCCTCAAACAGTATCAGATACCGGCTTTAATCCACCGATCTCTGATCGACCGACGCCTCAACAAATCTAAACCTTAATTAACGCGCCCTGTTGTTCCAAGCAGCAGGGTGTTTTTTTGAATTTTCCTATATTTTTTTATTCTAATCAAAATCAGTTCATTTATTTAAAATTTTATTTTATTATTTGTTTTGATTAGTTTAGTTTCTAATTAAATTGCATATTAATTCATTTTCATTATAATTATGTTGATTTTTTAATTAAGCTAAAAATTGGGGGTTAAGTGGCTTCTTTAACAGTTTCTGAAGCGCCTTTCGAAGGTTATGCAAACCAAGCGCACCTCGGCTGTAACGATTACGTCAATAATGGCTTTTGGACCCAACGTTTTGTCCAAAACGGCTTTTCCTATTTTTCTTCAGCCCAGGTTGAAGTAATTTCATGGCGCTTGTTTGGAACGGCAGCTTTATTAGGAGCGGTGACCCTTGTTGGATTAGCAGCGTTTGAAATTGTGGCTCTTCCTGCCGCCCTGTATGCCATTCCTACTTTAATCCTCTCGAGCTATTTTTTTTGGTATAGCAATACAATCGATGATCATGAAAGTAAAGAGCAAATGGCACAAATTCGTGTTCAAGCTCAGGGGATGACTTTAAATGAGGTTGCGGAACGCTTTGAGTGGCCTAAGATTTTCCAAAACCGCATTTTATCTCCAAGCCAATTCGCTAACCTCTATCGAAGGCAGGTGCTGCTAATGAGTGTCAATGAGTTGGTCAGCTATTATGAAAAGGTCTCTCGCCATGCAGATCCATTCAATGAAGCATCTGGATTTTCCTACGCTGTACCTCTTCCTAGGGAGCATGCGGCTAAGTGGCGCTCTGAAACTCAAAATAAGACATTCAAGGAGATCATTACCGAATACTCTTTAGAGAAGCTGGAAAGATTGGGGCTGATCGATTATAGTGAAATGCAAAAAATTCGGGAGCTATTAGCCATTCATCATTTTGCAGAAACTGGATATCATTTTCAGCAAGAGCTTGCAAATCAAGAGTTTGAAGAGGCCATTGCTTCATTTCGGCAGACTTATAATCAATCATTACAAGCGATTGAGGACGGTTATAATGCCAATGAGGCTGTTCAAGCTGGCTTGAGATTTCAAAACACAGAACTTTTAGCGCGGTTAGAAATTGAAAATGAATCTACCAGGCGTTTGCACGAGGCTCGTGAGCAGCATGAGCAACGCATTGCTCTTATCAATCCTTATGGTCGGCTAATAGCTAAAGAAAGCTTAACTCCTGAAAATAGGGTGCTCTACGATCGTTCTCTTCTTCAACTGCATCAAAATGAGCAGGTGGTTGCTCAAGATTTGCAGCAGAGGCTTTTGCAGCATAATGCAGAGTTTTCTAGGCAAAGGGCCGGATTAGATGCTGAAATCGCTCGAGAGCGCGAGATGTGCGATCGCTTAAAAGTCAGTTCTCAGGAGCGATTTAGGTTGGGTTCTGAGCCCGGGCTTCGGGCTAGGCAGCAGCGTCTTCAGCCCCATCTAGAGCAATTTCAAAGGATTCTAGATGACTTAAACCGTATCTATCAAGCTTATCTACGTCAGCTAAGGACCGTTCGTTAATCTACTTTTAAATTAACAGAAAAACCCATCGAGGGTAGCGATTGCCGCACTCAATGGGTTTTTTAGCAAAAACGATGGTTTGGATTATTTTTGAGCCGCGGGCACAGGAATAGGAAGCAGGGCCTTACGGCTGAGCTTAATTTGTCCTCTGTCATTGATATCTAGCACTTTAACGTCAATGACTTCCCCTTCTTTAACAATATCTTGAATGTTTTGGACTCGTGCATGTGAAAGCTCTGAGATATGGCACAGGCCTTCTTTTCCATAGATTTCGACAAAGATTCCAAAAGGCACGATCGATACGATGCGGCCGGTGTAGGTCTTGCCAATTTCGACTTCAGCGGTTAAATTGTGGATGATCTCTTTAGCGCGCTTCATCGCTTCGCTATTTGTTGAAGAGATGCTGACTAGGCCGCTATCATCAATGTCAATTTGAACTCCGGTCTCTTCAATAATTGCACGGATTTGCTTGCCAGCTGGTCCAATCACTGTTCCAATCTTGCTTGGCTTGATCTGTATCGTTTCGATCCGAGGAGCATACGAAGAGAGGTTTTCTTTGGATTTCGGGCAGACTTCCAGCATTTTGCTTAGGATATGTAGACGGCCTTGCTTTGCTTGCGCAAGAGCCGCTTTCATGATCTGGGCATTGATCCCTTCAATTTTGATGTCGAGTTGGAATGCTGTGATTCCTTGGGCATCTCCCGAGAGTTTAAAGTCCATGTCACCAAGTGCATCTTCAACGCCTAAAATATCAGAGAGGATGGCGTATTTATGGTCTTCTAAAATAAGCCCCATTGCAATTCCTGCAATTGGCCGGCGGATCGGAACGCCCGCATCCATCAGCGCCAGGCAGCCGCCGCAAACAGAGGCCATTGACGAAGAGCCATTGGATTCGGTGATGTTCGATTCAAGGCGGATCACGTAAGGAAAGGCGTCTTGTGATGGCAGGATCATTGCAAGAGAGCGCTCTGCTAGTTTGCCGTGGCCGACTTCACGTCGTCCTGGTGCGCCCATGCGGCCAACCTCGCCTACGGAGAACGGAGGGAACGAGTATTGGAGATAAAAACGGCTGCTCACTTCTCCTTCGAGATTTTCTGAGCGTTGGGCCATTGTTTCTCCGCCAAGCGTTGCTACTGCTAAAGATTGTGTCTCACCTCGAGTGAATAGGGCGCTTCCGTGCGTTCTTGGAAGGAGGGAGAGTTCGATTTCAATTGGGCGGACCTGGTCGCATTTTCTTCCATCGCTGCGCTCGTTTTCGTCCAGAATCATTTTTCTCATGAGATGAGACTGTACCCTTTTAAATGCGCCTTTGACATCGATTTTGCTGAAGCGGAAAGTTGTCTCTCCCTCAGGGAAAAAGTGGGCAATCATCAAATCGTTGATCTCGCGGACAGCATTTTCTCGGGCCATTTTCTCTTTTTGGCGCAGCGCTCTGTCGAGTTTTCCTTCTGTTAACTGCTTCATTTCGTTAATGAGATTTTCTGGGATAAGTCGGATATCGTCTCTTTTTTTCGGTTTTCCGATGACTTTTTGCCAGTCCGATAGGCATTGGCAGATCTTTCGAATCGCCTGATGGCCTTCTTCGACAGCTTCGAGGATCTGTTCTTCTGTTAAGAAATCGCAATAGCCTTCGATCATGAGGATTGCGTCTTCAGTCCCCGCCAAGATAAGGTCGAGACGGGATTTTTTTTGCTCTTCAATGGTCGGATTAACGACGTAATTGTTATCGATCATCCCCACGCGAACAGCCCCAATAGGTTTAATTAAAGGGATGTCTGAAATTGTGAGGGCAGCAGATGCTGCGCAAATTGCCAATGGGTCTGGGGAATGGACTCCGTCGTAGGAGAATACATAGGCGAGCACTTGGATTTCGTTGTAATAACCCTCTTCGAACATGGGTCGTAAGGGACGATCGATCAAGCGGCAAACAAGAATTTCTCGTTCGGCAGGTCTCCCTTCCCGTTTAATGAATCCCCCTAATGTTTTTCCCGCAGAAGAAAACTTTTCTTGATAGTCGATGCGCAAAGGTAAAAAATCTGTTTCTGCTGAAGGAACAGGCCCTGAGCAGGCTGTTGAAAGGAGGATTGTTTCTCCGGAACGGACAATAACAGAAGCGTTAGCTTGCCTGGCAATTTTTCCAGTTTCAAAAATAATGTCGCGTCCTCCAACAGAAACGACTGTCGATTTCTTATCAAACATAGATAACTCCGTGTTCAGTATATAATATGTCTTGTCAGAGGATGAATTGACCACTTATCAAGAAAAGTTTTTTCTGTATAAGAGGGCATTCCATCGCTTCCAACAGAACGGTAACGTCCAACCTACATGCTAAAGAAAATCCTTTAGAAGGAGTTGAACCCAGGAACTATAGCACTAAGGCAGTATATGAGACAATAGTCTTATCGGAAAATATTTCTAATCAATGAAGACATAATCGAAGGTGAAAACAAGCCAAGGGCCTACTTAAAAGCTCTTGGCTTGTGTTTTTAACGCGACTTTGATTTGACCCGCTGTAAAACCTTTGCTTATTTGCGCAGATTGAGGCGTACAATTAAACTTTGATACCTTTTTGTATCAGTTGAATTGAGATAATCAAGCAATTTTCGGCGCTGGCCGACAAGCTTCAAAAGAGCCAGCCGCGAGCTGTGATCTTTGGGAGCAAGCTTCAGGTGTTCGGTGAGTTCAGCGATTCTCTCAGTGAGAATGGCGATTTGAACGTCTGCTGACCCTGTATCCTTCTCATGCAGCTGAAACTTTTTTGTAATTTCTTCCTTAGTACCCTTATCTAAAGACATTTAAGACGTCTCCCTTTTATTGAGAGTTTAATAAGTGTAGACAAACTTTAAGTTCTAAAACATTGATCTTATTGTACCTGAAAGCTCGTAATGAGATCAACCACAAAAAGCAGAGGCATGAGAATAGATGAATGTTTCTCTAGAGAAAACGTGAGGATTTCAATTAATTTCTAACGCTGCGTTGAGGAGGGGCTTTTCATGGAGATTTTTATGAAAAACATTGACTTTTTACGTTTCTTATCTATTCTTGATCGAGGTCGTTATGTCGGTTTAGGAAGGGGTGGGTGTTTTGGATGGACGAGCATTTTATGTGGTTAGCAATCGGAGAAGCTAAAAAGGCCTATGAAATGGGTGAGGTGCCTGTTGGGGCTGTATTGGTTTGCAATAATAAAGTAATTGCTCGGGCGCATAATCTTGTTGAGTCGCGCCAAGAGGCTTCGGCTCACGCGGAGCTCTTGTGCATGGCAGCGGCCGCAGCTGAATTAAACAACTGGCGTCTTCTTAACGCGACCTTATATAGTACTTTAGAGCCATGCTCGATGTGCGCTGGGGCGATGCTGCTCAGTCGCATTGAGACGCTAGTTTGGGGGGCTCCTGATCTTAGGCACGGCGCTCATGGAAGTTGGGTCAATGTGCTTGATCAACCCCACCCAACCCATCGGATCGAGGTTCGAAAGGGGGTTCTGGTTGAGGTGTGCAGCGAACTAATGAGGTCATTTTTTCAAAAAAGGCGGTTGAAAGAGGTGGATAATGGAACTAGAATTCCTATTCGATGAACTTGTTGAGTCGCAGCGGGAGAAGATCAGGCGATATGCGGATCGGATTGTTCCCAATCTCACAGCGGATGACCTGCTTCAGCCCAACGACTTCCTTGAGCTTGAGAATCACCCTCATTTTCGTTATGAAGAGGGAGTTTTAGAAGGGATGTTAACGGTGCGGATGGCCTACTTAGCCTTAGTCCAAGAAAAAAAGGCGGGGGGTAACGCGCCTGATTGTCTTCCCGCTTCTTCAAAATAAGCTGGTTCTCTTAACAAGCAATCGCGTTTTACAATCGACGCTGGATTCGAAAGTTCTTGTTTTTTATCGATTAATAGTTTTTACTAGACGCTTCAAGCAGATTTTTTTATTTCAAGGAGAGTTTAAGTATGAAAAAACAAGGTCATCCTCCCTATCAAGATGTATTGTTTATCGATTCCTCAACGGGCTACAAATTCGTGTGCGGAAGCACGTTACAGCCTAAAGAAAAAGAAGCCTTCGAAGGGAAAGAATATCCTGTCTATAGACTGCCTGTTTCTTCTGCTTCCCACCCATTTTTTACTGGGAGCAAACAATTTATCGACTCTGAAGGACGCGTTGATAAATTTGTGAAGCGTTACGCAAAAAAACCAGAGAAAAAAGCTGAAGAAGTTGCTCCTGAGCCAGAAGCTAAGAGATCTAAGAAGAAAAAAGCGACTTAATTACTTCATCTTTTAAGGGTTTCACATGGAGGAGCAATTGCGCAAACTTCTCAAGCGATTTGAGAAGGTGGAAGACCTGTTAGGACAATCGGATGTTTTAGCCGACCAGCAGCAATACCGTGAGCTTGCGCAAGAACATTCTTATCTTGCAGAGGTCAAAGACGAATGGCAGAAGTATC
The DNA here is from genome assembly GCA_964580785.1 of uncultured bacterium. Classification (GTDB taxonomy): domain Bacteria; phylum Chlamydiota; class Chlamydiia; order Chlamydiales; family Rhabdochlamydiaceae; genus Acherontichlamydia. The sequence goes on along the minus strand of CAZOKX010000013.1, from coordinate 6,532 downwards.
AAAACTTTCAAAAGCAACTCGCAGAGAATCTGCTCCTTCAAAAAGTTGAAAGAGATCCAGAATTTCTCGAGGTAATCAGAGAGGAAGTCGCCTCCCTGGAAGCTCTAATCCTCTCTTCCCGCCAAAAGCTAGAGTCTTTACTTATTCCTCCAGATCCTCGCGATAGCCGCAATGTGATTATTGAACTGCGCGCAGGGACTGGAGGTGATGAAGCGGCTCTATTTGTTGGGGACAGCGTTCGAATGTATAAGCAATACGCGGATGCAAAGGGATGGAAGCATGAGCTCCTTTCCTGTACTGAGTCTGAAATGGGCGGCTTTAAAGAGTACGTCATGGTCATTTCTGGTCATAACGCGTACAGGCTGCTTCAATATGAAGCAGGGACTCATCGCGTTCAGCGCGTTCCTAAAACAGAAGCGCAAGGAAGGGTCCATACATCAGCGATTACAATAGCTGTTCTTCTTGAACCAGATGAGAGCGAAAAGGTCGTCCTGGACGAGCGGGATCTTAAAATCGACACCTATCGAGCATCTGGGGCTGGTGGCCAGCATGTTAATGTCACAGACTCTGCGGTCAGGATTACCCACATTCCTACGGGGACCGTCGTTTGTTGCCAGGAAGAGCGGAGCCAGCACAAGAACAAAGACAAGGCAATGCGTTTGCTTTCAGCGAAAATTGCTGAAGAGAAGCGGGTGAAAGCGGAGCGGGAGATGGCCTCGTTGCGCTCTTCTCAAGTAGGATCTGGCGATCGATCGGAGCGGATTAGAACTTATAACTTTTCCCAGAACCGAGTGACCGACCATCGGATCAATCTGACCCTTTACAAGCTTAATCTCGTCATGGAAGGGGATCTTGATGAGATCTCAGAAGCTCTCGTCGCTTATTTTCACCAACAGAAGCTGATTGCCATTGGGGAGAAGACCAATGAAGAGCTTGGGTGACGTTTTAAAGCTAGCAGCCCATTATCTAAAAGAAAGAAACGATCCCATGCCCAAGCGGCATGCAGAGGACCTCCTTTCCCATGTTCTCGGAGAACCGCGTTTAAACCTATACCTTCAATTCGATCGTCCCCTTCAAGAAGATGAGCTGTCAACTTACCGGGCCCTCTTGAAGCGAAAAGCAATGGGAGAACCTGTTGAGTATATTTTTGGTGAACTCTCCTTTTTTGGTTGTCAGCTTCTTGTAACGCCGGATGTGCTGATACCTCGGCCTGAAACTGAGGTGCTTTTAGAAAAAGCCTGCAATCAGATCAAAGGTAGGTCGCTTACCGGAAAGCATGCATGGGATATTTGCTGTGGTTCCGGCTGCATTGGGCTCGGCCTTAAAAAGCGGTTTCCCGAACTTGCGGTGGCTCTTGCCGATCTCTCAGGTCCAGCGGTCTCTGTTGCTCAAGAGAACTCCAAAAGGAATCAATTAACTGTTGAGATTCTGTGCGGTGATCTGCTTGCGCCGTTTCAATCCAGAAGAGCGGATCTCATTTTTTGCAATCCCCCTTATATTTCAAAAAGAGAATTTAGTTTTCTCGACCGCTCTGTCAAGGATTTTGAGCCGGCCCTTGCTCTCATAGGTAGCGAGTCGGGGTTGTTGTATTACGAGCGGCTTAGTAGCGAACTTCCAGAATATTTGAACTCTGGTGCGAGTGTATTTCTCGAGATTGGAACGGGACAAGGCGAAGCTATTTTAGATCTCTTTAACGCAGAACATTGGAAAGTAAAAAGGGTCGAGAAAGATTGGGCGGGGCATGACCGTTTCTTTTTCCTTGAATTTGAATGAGTTTCTGTCTATTCTATTAATGAATTTTATTGGATTGCTGCATTTCCTCAAAATTTATCGAGTAGAATAGCAGGGAATAAGTAAATATTTTATTGTATGTTTGACGCATTAACTGAAAAGTTCCAAAATCTTTTTTCCGACATGATGGGAAAAAAATCCCTATCGGAAGATAACATTTCTGACGCCGTTCGGCAAGTGCGCCTTGCGCTGCTGGATGCGGACGTAAACTACTCCGTCGCTAGTCGGTTTATCAAACGGGTCAAAGAAAAAGCTGTTGGTGATGCCGTTACTAAGTCGGTTACGCCTGGACAACAATTTATTAAAGTTATCCATGAAGAGCTCGTTGCCCTTATGGGAAGCGAAGAATCAGGCCTCCTCTTAACGGGAAGTCCTACAGTTATCCTGTTATGCGGTCTGCAAGGGTCGGGGAAAACAACACAGTGTGCAAAATTGGCAGCTTTTCTCCAGAAAAAATCTCCTCAACAAAAAATCTTGCTCGCTGCTTGCGACCTACAAAGGCCGGCAGCGATCGAACAGCTCAAAAGACTTGGGTTTCAAATTCAAGTTCCTGTTCATGCTATCGAAGACGAAATGGACCCTGTCCGCGTTGCAAAAGAAGCGTTTCAGAGGGCTAAATCAGAAAGATTCGATGTCCTGATCGTCGATACAGCAGGCCGTTTGCACATCGATGAAGAACTGATGGAACAGCTTAAGCAGATCAAGGCAGAGATCGCTCCGCACGAAGTCTTATTTGTCGCAAGCGCTGCCACCGGGCAAGATGCTGTCAAGGTAGCGTCTGAATTTGATCAGCGAATTCAGATCACAGGAACGATTTTAACAATGCTCGATGGGAGTTCTCGCGCAGGAGCAGCTATCTCAATCCGAGAAGTTACGAAAAAGCCGCTTAAGCTTGAAGGGATTGGTGAAAAGATTGGTGATTTGCAGACGTTCAATCCTCATTCAATGGCGGATCGGATCCTTGGCATGGGGGATGTGATCAATCTCGTGCGCAAAGCTGAGGAAACGTTCGATGAAGAAGAGGGCAAGGCCCTTGAAAAAAAACTGATGAAAGCAACATTTACCTATGACGATTATCTTCGCCAGATGGGGATGTTGAAAAAAATGGGTTCGCTCAAGAGCTTACTGAAAATGCTTCCTGGCATGTCACAGATGGGCGATATCGACATTGATGAAAACGAGTTGAACCAGGTTGAGGCGATGATCTCTTCGATGACACGCGATGAAAGAAAAGAAAAAGTCGAACTTGTCCCGAGCCGCCGCCGTCGTGTTGCAAGCGGAAGTGGTGCAAAGATTGAAGATGTCAATCGCATGGTCAAAGGATTTAAGCGTCTTAAGCAGTTTTGTAAAGAAATGCCGTCCCTAAAAAACCAAATGAAGAAGAGCGGAAAACTCCCTTTTTCTGGAAACATGCCTAAAATGCCTTGGGGCAGCTAAGTCAAAAGTAATGAATAAACACAAACTGAGATTTGAAATCTCACAAGAGGAGTAGTCTAAATATGTCTTTAAGAATTCGATTGCGACAGCAAGGGCGGACGAATCGTCAAACGTACCGCTTAGTCGTCACAGATATCCGTTGCCCCCGCGATGGAAAATATTTAGAAATGGTAGGATGGTACAATCCCTTTAGCGAACAGAACAACTGCCAGGTGCATGCAGACAGGATCCAATATTGGATTGGACAAGGAGCTCAGATCTCTCCAAACGCAGAAGCTCTGATTGCAAAAGTCGCTCCACATGTCATTAAAGAAATCCGAGAAAGGCATCAAGAAAAGCGGGTTAAGAAGGCTGCAAAGCGGCGCGCTTTGAATAAAGCGAAATCTGCACCAACAGCTGCTAAAGTTGCGAAGCCTAAAAAAGGAGCTGTCGAAACAAAAGATTTAAAAGCTGCTGTGAAGCCAAAAGCTCCAAGTGTAAAAAACGTTCAGGCTGATGCGTAAGGCTTAAAGAAAAAGAGATGCTAATTGATATTCTTTCCCTTTTTCCTGAGTACTTTCAAGGGCCGTTTCAAGTGAGTATCCTCAAAAGAGCCATTAAGAAAGGTTTGATTGATATTCGTCTAAGCGATGTTCGCGACTTTGCTGAGGGAAAGCATCGGAAGGTCGATGACCGACCATACGGAGGCGGCCCTGGAATGGTTTTAATGCCAAAACCGATGGTTGAAGCTATCAGGAGCGTGCGAACAGATCAGTCCCATGTGGTCTATCTATCGCCGCAAGGGAAGAAGCTCAATGCTTCAATGTGCCAGAAGTTGGCATCAGAATGCCATCTAGTTCTGATTTGTGGGCATTATGAGGGGATGGACCAGAGGGTCATTGAAAAGGAAGTCGATGAAGAGATTAGCATAGGCGACTATGTCCTCACTAATGGCTGTTTGGCATCGATTGTCTTGGTGGATGCGGTAGCCCGCTTTGTTCCGGGAGTTTTAGGACACGAGGAGGCTGCCCATCTCGACTCCTTCCAGAACGGATTCTTCGAAGGACCTTTGTATACCCGTCCTGAAGAATTTGAGGGAATGAAAATCCCCGAAGTATTAGTTGGCGGCGACCACGCCAAGATTGAAAAGTGGCGCAAAGAGAAAGGTCTCGAAAAAACGGAGAGAGTCCGGCCAGAATTATTGAAATCGTAGTGTAAGGAATAACAAACATGAAACAGTGTCAAATTATCCAAGAAATCGAAGCTGTGCAGCTTAAGAAAAGTGTTCCAGCGTTCCGTGTAGGGGATACCGTGAAAGTTCATATGCGCATTATCGAAGGTGAAAAAGAGCGTATCCAGATGTTTAGCGGCACAGTAATTGCTCGTAAAGGAGCTGGGTTGTCAGAAACGTTTTCACTTTACCGCTATTCTTACGGTGCTGGTATTGAAAGGGTCTTTTTGCTCCATAGTCCAAAGATCTCTAAAATCGAAGTCGTTAAAAAAGGTAAAGTCAACAAGAGCAAGCTCTACTATCTCCGAGGAACCTCAGGACGTGCATCTAAGGTTAAAGAGGACATCGGCGGCAAAGAAGCGGATAAGGCTCTAGAAGTCGAAGCGGAACCAGCGACCTAATTGCGAAGTTCTAAATTTTTTCCTATTCTCACCATTGATTCGACGAGTTTTTTAAAAAATTAAGGCTCGTCGAGCTCAGTTATGTTCCCCTCCTTATTTTCATTTTGAAAAAGATTAGAGCTTGCATAGAATTCACACAAAAAATTAAATTTCTTTTTTTAGATTTCATGAAAAGTTTTTGATGAGGTGCTTTTCCTCGGCCTCAAAAAGCTCCATAAAGCACCGAAAACTGCAGGCAATAAATAATGCTCAATGCTCTAACTAAGAAGAAAGGTGCATTTGTTTTTTCGCTTGTTGCCTTTACTGCATCTGTATTTGCAGGACAGGACTTACAACGCTTTCGTCCCGTTATTGAACTCTCTTTTCCTGCTTATCGACTAAGTAGCTCTGATCAATCGACCATTCAAAGTTATGTCTACAATCTCATAGAAAATGGATCTCTGCCTGAAGCAAGATTTAATGAAATGGTCGATCTATTTTCCGAATACGCGCAGATCATCCACGCGATCAAGGTCGATCGAAAGGCTCTATTTTCGGAAGGGGGCCCTGCTATCTATTATACCGCCGTGCGTTCATTTTCTCAGTCTCAATTTGATGCCCTCATTCGAGACTTGAGTCGCTATAATGACATTGGAGAGTTTTTTCGAGTTGCTGCGCCCAAGCAAGGCCCTCCAGGGCCTCCAGGGCCTCCAGGGCCTCCAGGGCCTCCGGGCCCACCGGGTGGTCCAACAGGTCGCTCACGTGGTGCTACTGGAGTAACAGGTAATACAGGTGCCACTGGGTCGACAGGATCTGTCGGTGCACCAGGCCTTGTTGGTGCAACAGGTAGTGTTGGTCCAATTGGTGCAACAGGATTCACGGGATCGACCGGCTTTACCGGAGCAACAGGATTCACAGGGGCCATAGGATTTGCAGGCGCTACCGGTACAACTGGAGCCGCTGGGTTCACAGGTGTCATAGGATTTACAGGCCCCACAGGAGCCACAGGCTCGATAGGAGCAACCGGGTCCACAGGAGCCACAGGCTTTACAGGAGCAACAGGGTTCACAGGAGCCACAGGCTCGATAGGAGCAACAGGGTTCACAGGAGCTACAGGCTTTACAGGAGCAACAGGGTTCACTGGAGTCACAGGCTCGACAGGGGCAACCGGATTCACTGGAGTCACGGGCTCAACAGGAGTAACCGGACTCGTTGGGGCCATAGGCCCTATAGGAGCAACTGGGTTTACTGGAGCAACCGGATTCACCGGAGCTGCCGGCTCAATAGGAGCAGCTGGGTTCACTGGGGTGACGGGCTCGACAGGAGCAACCGGACTCGTTGGGGCCACAGGTCCCATAGGAACAACTGGGGTTACTGGGGCCACAGGTCCAACAGGAGCAACTGGGTTCAGTGGAGCGACAGGATCAACAGGATCAACCGGGCTCGATGGGGCCACAGGCCCCATAGGAGCAACTGGGGTTACTGGGGCCGCAGGCTCGACAGGAGCAACCGGATTCACTGGAGCCACAGGCTCGATAGGAACAGTTGGGCTTACTGGAGCCACAGGCTCAGCAGGAGCAGTTGGACTCACTGGAGCCACAGGCTCGATAGGGACAACTGGAATTACTGGAGCCACAGGCTCCGTAGGGGCGACTGGGTTTACTGGAGCCACAGGCTCTATAGGGACAACTGGGTTTACTGGGGCCGCAGGTTC
>CAZOKX010000012.1:0-40486 GCA_964580785.1 uncultured bacterium | reverse complement strand
AGTGCGGAGGGATTCGAACCCCCGACCGGCGACTTTGGAGATCGCTGCTCTACCAACTGAGCTACACACCCCTGCATAAAAAGGATAGCCTACGCTAATAGAGCTATCCATCTCACCCAAACAACCTTCGTTACTGGATAATTTTTGTGATCGTACCAGCACCGATAGTTCTTCCGCCTTCACGGATAGCAAATCTCATTCCCTCTTCCATCGCAATTGGATTTAGGAGTTCAGCCGTGAGCTCTACATTATCGCCGGGCATCACCATTTCCGTTCCTTCAGGAAGCGTTACCGTTCCAGTAACATCTGTGGTGCGGAAGTAAAACTGGGGACGGTAACCACTAAAGAACGGTTTATGACGTCCACCTTCTTCTTTTGTTAGAACGTAAATAGTCCCTTTGAATTTAGTATGGGGAGTACAGGTATTAGGAGCAGCTAAAACCATCCCGCGCTCGATGTCATTTTTCTCAATTCCGCGCAAGAGAATACCGACGTTTTCACCTGCTTGAGCTTCATCCAACACTTTATTGAACATTTCAAGGCCAGTTGAAACGGTTTCGCGCGTCGGACGGATCCCGACGAGCTGAAGCTTATCGTTCGTACGAACAATACCACGCTCAACACGACCAGTAGCTACTGTACCGCGACCAGAGATGGAAAACACGTCCTCGATCGGCATCAAAAATGGTTTTTCAGTTTCGCGCTTAGGAGTTGGAATCTTTTCATCGACTGTTGCCATCAACTTTTTAATGCTATCAACATATGCCGGGTCATTTTCGAGAGCCTTTAAAGCGGAACCGCGGATAATTGGCACATCTTTGTAGCCCTTAGCTTCGAGAAGTTCCGTCAACTCCATTTCAACCAACTCGACAAGTTCTTCATCGCCTTGACCGATCATGTCCATCTTATTTAGAAAGACAACGATCGCAGGAACCCCTACTTGACGAGCAAGAAGGATGTGCTCTTTTGTCTGAGGCATCGCCCCATCTGTTGCAGCAACAACCAATATCGCCCCGTCCATCTGAGCAGCACCGGTGATCATGTTTTTAACATAGTCAGCGTGGCCCGGGCAATCTACGTGAGCATAATGGCGCTTTTCAGTCTCATACTCAACGTGAGTAGAATTGATAGTGATACCACGAGCCTTTTCCTCTGGTGTATTGTCAATAGACGCATAGTCACGGAACTTAGCCTTACCTTGCTCAGCTAAAACCTTTGTGATTGCTGCAGTTAATGATGTTTTACCGTGATCGACGTGGCCGATCGTGCCAATATTGACATGCGGTTTTGTTCTTTGAAATTGTTCTTTTGCCATTACTCTCCTCCGTTTAGCCTCCGTTAGGCTCCAGTATAGTTATCATTTTTGGTTTTCAATTGATTTCGATTTTGCCCAGAATAGGAATTGAACCTACGACCTTTTGCTTACCATGCAAATGCTCTACCACTGAGCTATCTGGGCATTCCGCTAAAAGCAAAACACCTACTTGAAGTCGAAAGCTACAAAGCTTAGTCTCTAAGGCAAATAAATTCAACACCTAATTGTAAATTCTTCCTCATCTCATGAGCTACTTACATCGGTGTTTCTCAGGAGAATTCCCCTTTAAAAATCGATGAAAATTATCTTTGACGGTAAATAATGCGGGCTTTAGTCAGGTCGTATGGCGACATTTCAACAGTGACAATATCTCCGACCAGGACCCGGATATTCCTCATCCGCATTTTTCCACATAGGTGAGCCAGAACATGCAATCCATTTTCGAGGACAACTCGAAATGTCATGTTAGGAAGCAGCTCTTCTACTGTCCCATCTACTTTAATCGTGTCTTCTTTTGGCATAATCTTTAGGTCTTTTTGAATTTTACGAACATTATCAAACTCGATTTCCCAGTAAATGTCAACATCTTGATTGTATTGACTACAAATAGTTTAAGTGGCACTCGAAGAGATCTGTTGACTAGAGATAGGAGCGGAAGTTATCATGGGCGCTTCAATTTCAGGATAGAAAGATGATCAATAAGTCTTCCTTTGAATCGTGCTTGACTAAACAACAACAACTGGAGCTGCTTTTTGCATCGACTGCGACGTCTGAGCAAAAATATCAAAAAATCATTGAACTAGGGCAATCGTTGCCCTGCTACCCTGCTGAACACAAACTTCCTGAAAATCTTGTTAAGGGTTGTCAAAGCCAGATGTATCTTCACGCCCACTTATCTCCTGATGGCACAATCATTTTTTTTGCTGACTCAGAAGCGTTGATCTCCCGAGGTCTTGCCGCTATGCTAATGGCCATCTATAACGGAGAAAGCCCTGAGGTAGTCCTGACTTGCCCCCCTTCCTGCCTTAAACTGATCGGAATTCAGTCGAGCCTCTCCCCAGGCCGCTCCAATGGCCTTGCAAGCCTTTACCTCAGGATGAAACAAGAATCTTTAAAACTTTTAAAACAAGAATAGGTTTTCTCCATAATCACGCAAAAAATAGCGACAAAAACACAGTCGAGCGGCCTACGCATAGATATTAAATTATTTAATAAAAGCAACCTCAATCTGATTTTTTAATCGCGGACATTTTCTCACGAATATGGCACAATCTCAGGTAAAAAGATTCCCAAGGGGTCTATTATGGCAACAGCTTTAACCGCAGTTGGGGGAGCTCCCCGAACAGTAACGACTGTAACACCAAATGCACCGCAAAATGAAACTAATAGTTATCTTCAACGCTGCGTCCAAGATCTAAATCCTCGAATTGCTGCGATGCATGATTCGAACGCCTTTCTTTGGGAGTTAGCATCAAAAGCTATTTTGGTCGTTTTTACCGTTCTAGCTGTAGGATTCTTCGTTGCCATAGGCTCCTTAGCACCCACCTATCTACCTGTCGTCGGCATCACCTCCTTTTGCTTAATGAACCCAGCATTCCAACTCTATCAAAAAACTTCCCTTTACTCCGTTCAAACGCAAAGGTGCGCTGACAATCTGAGAGAGATTGCTCAAGAATATACCGCGCTTTCCGAAGACCCCAATATCATAGAAATGAAATTGCGCATGATGGGTATCGAATGGAACAGGATTCCAGGAGTACAGCAAGTTGATGATTTGAACCAGTTTCGTCCCTTGATCGCCCGCTATCAAGTTTGGGAAAAACAAAAAGAAAGTTATGAACATAAAATGGAAACTTATAAGGCAGAAGCACTTCAGCTTTTAAATCAAAGTATGCCCCACCCCCCTGCAACCGAGGATGGCCCATCCTTACAAAAGCAGGTTTCTCTTCTCCGCCTACAAGCCCTTCAGTCCCAAGAAAACTCCCTTATCTGCAAGGTCAATGCCGCTTTTATAAATGCTGTTATTCACCGTCCTGCATTTGCGGGCAGCCTCGGAGACCTCGCTACTTTTAATGAAAGCACTTTCCAAGAGCAGGCTTGGGCACACCGCTTTAACGACCTAGAAGCTGATCGTTTCATCGAGTTCACAAACCCCAACATCGCGCCGATAACGTTCTTACAGATCCAAGATAACGCAAGCATGCCCATAGCCTTGTTAGCCCAGCGCTTTATTGAAGCAGTGGATTCGGGAGCAACTTAAAGAAAGCATGTGATGGCGTCTTGAGAGCCCCCAGTTACCCGAATGCTACCATCTGAGTTTAAATAAACGTCATATTCGCACCGGACGCCAAATTCCCCAGGCAAGTAAATTCCAGGTTCAATGGAGAAACAAGTCTGCGGAACTAAGGGCCTAACATCATTAGTCTCTAAACTGTCGATATGAGCCCCGGGGCCGTGGTTCTTCGTATAGATATTATGGCCTGTGCGATGGGTAAAGTACTGACCATAGCCTGCTTTTTCAATAGCCCTACGGCATACCTGGTCGACTTCAAACCCCCGGATCAGCTCCTTGTTCTTCCACCGATCCTTAACGAACTCTGTCGCTTGCCGCTGCGCATTGCGGACGATCGAAAAGATTTCTTTGTGACGGGGCGTTGGCTCAAGGCCTGCAAAGCCCACGCGAGTGATATCTCCATAGATTGATCCTGGCGCCTTCTTTTTGCACCATAGGTCAATGAGGACAAAGTCCCCTTTTTTAATTTCGGAGGATCCGTTTTTAAAGGGTTCAAAATGGGGGTCTGCGCTATGTGCGTTAACAGCGCAAATGGGAAGGCCTTCTGTGATGTAGCCGTTCTTTTCAAATTCGGAAGCAATGAACGAACGGACAGAACACTCATTAATTGTTTTTGATCTTTTGATGTGGGCTGCAATCATCTCCCACGTTTTTGCAACAGTGCCGTCGAGAAATTCTGCTGCATCTAAATGGGACTTGAGCTGCCCATCGCTTAAAATGCAGGTATAATACTGTAAAAAGCCTCCCGATGAGACAACTTCAACCTGGCAGCTTCGAACAAGGTCCACCATCCCTGCATCCACTTTAGATAGATAAGGGATCGCATTATTAGGCGAATACTCCATAGCTACCTTTTTAGAGTCCTTTAGAATCTCTTTAAGAGAAGATTGCAGTTCCTGCCACTTAAGATAGTGCCCCTTTTTTCCAGGTAGATGGTCAAGCACATGAGGCTCGAGCACATGCAGAAGCTTGATCGGCTCCCCTCGTACGGGAATCCAGTAAAAAAACCGGCGCGTAATCAGATGATCGGAGGGGGTCTGTAAAAAATCCCGGGCAAGTGAATTCTGTCCAAGAAAGTCAAAGAGGAGCCATCCATCGATCTTTTCCTGGATTAAATGCTTCTGGACATCCGTAATTCTTTGCTTCCATTGCATATAGACGACCTCTTAGTGATACAAACACTGGATTAGAGCAGAAGCTGCTACAACACGCAAGATCTGAAAAGGTTCTTTGAGAATTTCCATTAAAAACGGGATCGATTGCGCATCGCCAACATGCGCAAGAGCTTCAAGGATATGGACCTTCATTTCCCGGTCAACATGGGGATAGGCTTCTTGCAACACCTTGATAGCAGCTGGATCACCCCCTACCATGGCTAAAATAAGGGCTGCCTGAACACGGATCTTTTGGTCCTCATCATTAAGCAATCCGCGAACTGCTGTCAAATCATCATCATCCCCTTCTTGCAACAGAGTTGCCGCTGCAGCGCCTGTCACCCCCCAAGTCTGGTTTTGCAAGAAACCCTTCACAGCATCTTGGGCTTTCGGATACCGGACGATGCTGAGAACAGACAAAATTTCTAGACGGGTCATTTGGTCCACAACTACCGGATAATGGGGGATCTGTTCGATATGGGAAACGCGGCTCGGCGCTAATGAGCGAAAAAGAGGGTTAAAAGAGGAATCCCACATCCATAAGACCCTGTCCTCGGCAAAAAATGTGTCATACAGAATTTGGCAACACTGCTTGACCTGAACCCGGAGTCCAATGAGTCCCAGGGCCAGGTTAACGCGCACGTAAGGGTCTTCTAGGGTTTTGATTTTTTTTAAAGCCAACTTTTGTCCATATCTCCCGCTGACAGAGAGGGCTGCGGCCGCTTGCCTGACATAATCAATATTCTCGTGTTCAAGCCACTCTTCGATCTTTTTTTCACCAACTCTTGGATCAGCAAGCAAAGCACACCAAGCAGCTGTGATGGCAACAGCTGGGGAAGAATCGTCTAGATTACCCTTGATCAGCTCGATTGCTGAAACATTCCCTACCTGTTTGACACGCATCAACCCAAAGGTATTGAGGGCTGATAGACGCACATCAGGAGACGAATCCCGCAGAAGTGGCGCAATAAGGTCCAAATGTTCTTCCTGATTGAGATGGCAAACGACCTCGCAAGCTAACTGCCGCAACCCCGCCCTATTGTTGCGGGTTAAGCGCACAAGCTCTTGCCGATCGATCGTATCATACATGCTGACCAAAGAAATAATAGCAGCAGCTTTCTCTTCAGCCAACGTTTTTGGATTCCCGATAATTTCTTTGAGCTCGGGCCTTAACTCATCAATACGCAGTTGGCCGATCGCCTGAATTATATCAAGGCGAACATACCACACCTTTTCCTCTTTCAAGAGTCTAGCGATCTCATGTCGTAATGGGGCATCTCCATAAGAAGCCGAAAGTTTCACAGCAATCGACCTGAGCATTGCGTTAGAGCTGCGTAACTGTTCGACAAGGAGGGGCACTGCTTTAGCATCATGAGTAAAAGCTGCTCCTAATAGAGATGTAAGGCGGATTGACAATTGGCTTGAGGCATCGCCTTTATTGAGAACTGCCCAGGCAAGAATCTCTAATAAGTAGCGGTCTGGCATTGAGTCTTGGAACAGCCTAGCGCTTTTCTCCCACTGGTGCCACGCCTCAATCTCATCACCGTTTTCACATAAGGCGCGTATATAGGAAACTTGAAGAGATTTCGATTCGGGGAACAACTCGAGGGCCTTCTTAGCCTCTAAGACAGCGGAAATCTTATCTCGAATGAGAAGATGCCCATATACCCTTTTTATCGCTGCTTGTTCAGCTATACTGCTCTCAGCTGAGCATAAGGATGCCGCGCAGAACAAACAGGCTAGAGACAGCTGGACAACTTGCCTTGGGGACCAAATCCGATGATTTTTTTTCAGGTTTAGGTTCTGCGCACATTGGTATACTCCATTGAAAGCAGGGAATTTGCGCAGAACCCAAATCCCGGATAATAACCGCAGATTTAAGCCCAAACTGGATTTACGCAGTTTCCTCGTTAGCATTTTCATTTTTATTGTTATCCAAGGTGAATAAGTGGACGGCCGCCGATCAGGTGGAAATGCAGATGAAAGATCGTCTGGCCCGCATCTTGTCCATTATTGGTCAGCAAACGGTACCCATCTTCAATATGGTAGGCTCTAGCAAGCAGCTGCGCAACTGTGATGCATTCGGCAACCAAAGGAAGGTCTTCAGCCTGAACCGATTGCAAATTGGGAATTTCTTTTTTTGGAACAATCAAAATATGGATTGGAGCCACAGGAGCAACATCTTTAAACGCGATAATTTTGTCATTTTCAAACACCTTCTCGCAAGGTAAGGTCCCTTGAATAATTTTACCAAATACAGTCGTCATCAGCTATCCTTTAATATGTAATTAAGGGCTTTATAAACATCCTCTTTTGTTTCCCAAACGGAGATAAATCTTCCCTTATGGCAAAAGATTGCTCCCGGAATTCCGGAGACATTCTTTAAATCAACATCAAGAAGCCCTGCCCATTTTTCAGGCAAAGGAACCCTCACCTTCATCCGTTCGTCTAAGGAAGGAGGAATTCCCCTCAGCTTCCAGTGCCCGCCTGAGGGCATGACTACAAATAAAGCGGGATGCCTCTCTCCGCCCATTTCAAAAAACGACTCCATCCAAGGCATCGCCTCATCAAAGTAAAGGATCTTTTCATTTCGCTGCATGCTAAATGCCACCTTTTCTTTCGACGATTCGATATAGCAAAACCGCTCAAGAAGCCTCGTTAAATGTCCCAAAACAAAATCAAGGGCTTGTTGAAATGCGCTATATTGAACGAATTCCGAAGCGTCATACACGGGCGGAACGAAATTGGTGACCACTTGAGAAAATGAGCACGAGCCCATCTCTAAATGCAGTTTACCATTGTCATGCGCATCCACCCCCCAAATCAAGGATTTATTAAAAAAATCATAAGTGCGCTCATCGACAACCTTGGCGTCTTTCAGATATTGCCAAACCATGCCAGCACTACTGAAATCTCCTGAGTATTCAGATTGATGATGGTCAAAACGACGAAGGTCTGGATCATAGATTCCTCCAACATCGCAGACAAAATCGCAATGGCTGAGCTTCGAATTATCGCGTGTTCGGATGATTTTATCTCGATCAATTTGCTCAAAAAGCAGAAGGAGAGCGCATGCTGTAACTTCATCTGCATGAAAAGAACCATCATGTGTGCCGCAACTGCGTGGTATCATCGCCCCCCCTTAATAAAGCCTCTATTTTATTCCCCAAAAAAATATTGCTCAAGAACATAGTGCACGTTCATTTTTAACACGACTTGTCGACAACCCTTTTCTCCTAAGTGGGGCCTCTTCTGGATTTTCTTATCGGATTGAAATCACTCCATAATGAATTTTGTGAAGATATTTTACAATCAACCGCTTACAATTTTTTTGCTTGTTTGAACAATAAAAATGACTTTTTTTTCCTGATCGATTAAGTTTTCCCTCTCTAAACCCAAAAAGTTATCGACAAGTTTCCCACAGTCATTGGGCAACTCGTATAAACGCAGTAGATTTTTTATTATCGTTTTAGCTTAAAGTTGATTTTAAGATCCTATTACGCCGGAAGCACCGATTCATGGAAAGCTATCTCTATCCCGACCATTACGACCTTGTGACACCCGACGGGTCGATCGCTTCGATCAAGAAAACCGATGCCGTATCTGCAACTGCAGAGGTCGTTATCCACAGAATCTCCCCTGCTTTTGTCGGCTTTCAATTGACTCATGAATACCTCTCGTTTAACTTAAAGAGCACCCTCGCCCAGCTTGGGCTTAACGGGATCATCCAGGAATTATCGCTTGATTGGAAAGGTCTCACCGCCCGTGTCAATATCCACTTGTCTGCTTATGGAAAAGTCGCGAAGGCCCTCCTTTCCATTATTGAAGAAGGCGACTTCATCGGCAAATTATTTGCTGCTGATCCTTCGCGCCGTGTAAGGAATCCCGATTATCTCCTTAGGATGTTCGGACGAGCGGATCGCTGGGGCCGTCCGCTTCTTTCTTTAGGAGGCCCTGAAGGGCGTGATGAACTCCTTTTGGAAAAAGTCGATGGAAGAACAGTGGCCTTTTTAAATTTGCAAAAGGGAACTCTCAACTACGATGAGCGGGCGATCATCGGCCTTCTGCCGACGATCAGCAAAGCTCTGGCAAATCCTTCCTTCCGCCTCCGCACACTGATCCAGCTCAATCAAACCTGGCTTCCACACGGCAAGCGGGTCGTTCACGAAAATGAGATCCTCCTTGTACGTACAGCGCCTTTGCATATCCGCACAGCATTTGGAAAAGTGGTTGACGAACTACTTCCGAAAGGGTATTTCCATACGACAGCCAACGTGCTCGAGCCCGATACGAAAGCTTCCGGCGATGTCTATGAGCTCTTCGGAACATCGCCAGAAGAAATCACGAAAGTCCCGATCGAGTTTTATACGCTAGAACCTCATCGCGAACACGTTTTTTTTAACGATCGAGACCAGCTGCAAAGCTGTCTTGAAGATCCGATCGCCTTGTTTCAAGCCTTTGAAACTGCTCCTGAGCCGCTGGCTCATCGTGCTTCTGTATTCGTCGTTAAAGGAGAACAAATGCTCAAATTAAAACCCGACGATTGGATCTCAAGAAAAACGCATAAAACAGAGTTTCCAGGCCTCTTCCATCCTATGCAACAAGCCTCCCTCGTGCAGGACTATATTGAACAGCAACCCTGCTATCCCTTCCTCAAAAGCATCGAAGATGGTCTAATCACCAGCCAAGGGATCCTTCTCTGCCGCTATCTCCCTTCCCCTCTCATGAAAAAAATGATCTTTGGCGACCAGGTCCAGCGGAGCCTCAAAGCGATCTATTTTCAATACCCTTCGTTTGCACATGGTAGCTTCTTTTCCCACGAAGACCGGTCGATGCTTCTTGACTTAAGCAAATTCGGCATTCCTATTTTTTGGGTCGACCTTTCATCTAAAAAAGTCCTCCAATACACGCCAAAACCAAATAAAGACTCTGGGATGTTCGTTCCTCAAAATCTGGTCGAAACCTTCATTGATTCCACCGCATTCGGAATCTATGGCTCCAATCTTCTTGAAGGGGACTTTGAACAAGAGCTCACCCTTCTTCTTAAAGGGATTGAAGACATGCGCAAGACGATAGAGCATCCTCTGCTGAACAAAAAAACACCAGTTGCCCTCGTTACTGGCGGAGGTCCCGGCGTGATGGAACTGGGCAACCGCGTTGCAAAAAAACTCGGCATCCTCTCTTGCGCCAACATCGTTGATTTCCGCAGCGCGCAAAACCTCAATCTGACCGAACAGAAGCAGAATCCCTACATCGATGCAAAAATGACCTATCGCCTCGATCGACTCGTTGAGCGGCAAGCAGAGTTCCACCTCGATTTTCCTATCATCTTGGCAGGCGGTATCGGAACAGACTTTGAATACTGCTTGGAAGAAGTGCGCAGAAAAGTCGGTTCAGTCAATCCGACTCCTGTCCTCCTCTTTGGAGAAGTCGGCTACTGGCAGCAAAAAATCACCTCCCGCTTTCTATCTAACCTGAAGACTGGAACGATCAAACATTCAGAGTGGGTCAGCAATTGCTTCTATTGCATTCAGACGGCACGGCAAGGTCTTAAAATCTATCAGAACTACTTCCTAGGCAAGCTGCCGATCGGTATTAAATACCCTTCTGCTAAAAAAGGGTTCATAGTCGTTGAGTAGGTAAATTAATTAAAATGGGAATCCAAGCTCAAGCAACCAGCTAATGCCGCGCTCGGACAAGGTGTCCATTAGGAGTAGCATAATTAAGGTGCCCGCATTCGACCAGAACAAATTTAATACCAAAATCGTTCAGATGGTATGGACCATTAGTGTGGTCATAGTCATTCTGATCTGCGGCAGCTTCCTTTTCAGTTCTTCCAATGAAAAAGTCAAAAATAAGCAAAGGAAAAGATTCTTGGAAATCAATTTTATATCAAGACAAATCTATTTAAGAAGCTATAAAAATATAAATTAATTTAAATTCTGCTAATTATTTTAAATTAAATTTCAGAACCCCCAAGAAAAACCGATTTCTCCATATTCAGTCCGTTTGTTAAAGAATTGCCCTTCGTAAGAATAACCGTGGTGATAATCGATATAAACACGCATCTTACGCCCAATCCCCTGCATTTTGCTGATCTCATAACCCAATTTATAGGTTGTGTCTAGGTTCCAATGTCTCTGTTGCCAGTTCTCTAAGTGGACTGCAAAAAAAGGCGTCCCGTAAAGACGATGGTAATACAATTTTTTACCAAACAATCGGAGCTCCATTCCATATTCGATATAAAGAGGTTTAATCCGAAATGTCGGATCACTATGAAAGACCACACCGGGCCCGAAATATCCTCTTAAGTGCTTAGAAAATTGGTAGGAGGAAAAAAAGTCGATTGCCTCCATGCTGGGGTTCACCCGCTTTTTGATATATTTCGGATGGTTCACTAAAAACTCATCGCCCAAATGAGAGGATTCATGATAGATCCTCAACCGGAACGACCAGCGGTCGACCGCATAAGTCAGAGGAATCCCGACATAGTAGTCGGTATTGACCAACTCACACCATTCGCCATCATTCTTCTTAGGCACATGCCAATAATTAAAGACGGCAAAGACCCCTGCATCAATCCCAATCTGCAGGTCCCCGTGCCAGCAGAACACGTCGCGCCAACGGAAGATCGGAAAATCATCCCCTAAGGATACCGCAGCAACGATGTTACCGATCACTTTATCGCCTATGCGTAGCGCAGCAGAATAGGTCGGCTGGCGCGGGTCTGCAACCAACGGAGCAAAGAGGACTGTTGCCTGAGGGAACCAGATCCCATCGACGCGAGGCTGCTCGACATACTTTTGGCGAGCCTGCAGCTCTTCTTTGGATAAGTTCTCTTGGATCTCAACCGATTTGACTCCCGGAAGGTCTCTCACAAATTCAATAATACTTTGGGCAACCAACTCGTTCTTCGGCAGATTGGCCAAAAAGATCCTATGATCTTTGACAATCACGACAACCCGGTATTCATAATAGTGCATGTCGACAAGGGCCTGAATATAACCCTCAAGATAAGGATCTGTCGCATCTTCAAAGTTTTCGACGGGAAGGCTATCGGCCCGCGTCAGCACGACAGGTTCAATATAAGAAAGGGGCTTCGTCTGTATGGATGGTCCAACGGAAAGCGAAGTAATATCCTGAACTGCTTCGATATCCAGCTCCCCCGCTAAGTTTTCATTATCGTCCCTTTCCATGTCGAAAGGCCGAGTAGCTCCTGCAACAAAAGAAACGGAGCATAGTGAACAACCTAAAAGAGCCCACGCACTTCTAGAACGCCATATCATTCCAATTACCCCTTTATCTATATTAACAAACTTAAACTAGCCCACCCTAGAATAGCAGCTTGCAAAATTCGGGTACCGAAGGATCACAAGCATCGCTAAAAGATCAGGTTTTTCCATATTCAAAGTGTTATGTATAATGCTACAGAGTGTTTATGCGCAAAAAAAAAATTTATTTCCAACCCTCTTTTAATATTTGTTTAGAGGGGTATAGCGGGGCTGGCTAAAAATAGGAGGCCGACGAGCCTTTCCTCCAGGCGTCTAGGGCTTCAGTAAGATAATCTAAACACTTTTTCCTCTGACATTTCAGAACTGTTCGTTTACCAGCACAGAGGAGTATCCCCCAGAAGGAACGTCAGCGCTTTCTTCGAAGAAGATTTTAAAAAAAGTACCGAAAAAGGGGGTAGAACCGATAAAATGTTGCTAGCATAGAGAGTCCATGCGCTCTAACAGTTTATGTGTCAGAGCCAAACAGTATGAACAATAAGACGCTCTCTATCAATTTTTAATTTTGTTCGCCCGAGGAATCGGTGCCTGCCCATGGGGCAGACCTAACGGCTCTGTGAACGTTGGCGCTTACTCTTGCGCGCCTCGATCCATGCCCGTTAAGGTTAATCATTTTAGAAAGCATTAAAACAATTCTCAGGAATAATTTTTATTTGTCTAATCTTTTGACCACCGGCAAGCAACACCTAGTCGGTCAGAAAATTGCACAAAGTCGGGGTTAGGTAAAAACCATGGTAAAGGCATTTTCTCTCTTTGGGAACAAGGGCACAAAGCTCCATGAAACATCCCGCATGCTGCAAAATCGCCCAATAGTCGGAGTGCTGCTAATGATCGGAGGCCTTGCCCTCTATCCACTTGCTGACGCCTTCATCAAGCACCTCATGGGCATTTACACCGTTCCTCAAGCAACCTTTCTACGAGCAATCACCCGACTCGTTCCCCTTCTTATCGCCACCTTCTTCCAAGGCGGACTGTTCAACGTCCTATCAACCAACCATCTAAAACGCCATTTTTTCCGGCTCAGTGTTAACCTCGTTTATACTTACTGCTTCATGTATGCTTTTTCCATGTGCTCGCTCACGAGCATTTATAACCTAAGCTACACATCTCCCTTTTTCATGATCATCTTAAGCGCCATCATGCTCAAAGAGCCTATTGGCAAAAAGAGATGGGCTGCCGTTGCAATTGGAATGATCGGTGTTGTTGTGGCTATGTGCTACGGTTCAAACGTGTTTGAAATCGCTCTTCTGATCGCCATCCTCGGCGCCTTTCTAGGCGCTCTTAATAAAATTCTTATGCGCCGCCTCGCCTCCACAGAACATAGCTTAGCGATCACCATTTATCCGAACCTAATGATGATCATCGTCACCCTTCCCTTCCTATTTTTTGCATGGCAACCCATGCCGTGGAGCCACTGGGGAATCTTCGCAATTGTCGGCTTGATCACAGCGGTTGGCCAATACGCCATCGCACAAGCCCTCCGCTTTGCTCAAGTCTCGATCCTTGCCCCTATCGATTACTCTTCATTCTTCTGGGTTGTCACCATCGACTTCCTCTGGTGGAACAAAACAATGGAATGGTACACACTGCTTGGCACAGCGATCATTGTTAGCAGTAACCTGTTCATCCTGTACTGCACTCGCCGCGAAGAGGCAAAAAAGATTGTTCCTGCAACACCTCTAAAGCCATAGCTTAATTTTTGGTTGCTTTTCCCGAGCCTTGCGCTTATGATTTCGCGTCTTACGGGGCAATAGCTCAGCTGGTTAGAGCAGCGGTCTCATAATCCGCTGGTCGCAGGTTCAAGTCCTGCTTGCCCCACATTTCTTTTTGGCTTCATAAGGCTGAAACTGAGCTGGTTGCGATAAAGCACCCAAATCAGCCTAAAGCTTGGGTTCACATCCGTGGACCATTTGTGGACCACTCGCCTACAACAATTGGCGATAGCCCAGCAGCTAACCTTTGAAAATCTAAAACAAAGGTAGCTTCATGAAAGGCATCGACAAACGCACCCATAAAGATGGGACGGTCTCCTACCGCGCCCGAGTCCGTATCAAAGGACATCCAGTACTCATCCAATCTTTTTCTTCTAAAACCCTAGCCATGAAATGGAAACGCGATACCGAATCAGCTATCGAACGCGGAATCTTTACTTATGAGAGACCGGGGAGCAAACATACTCTCTCCCAGCTGATCGATCGCTATATCGAAAAAGTTTTACCCACAAAACCGAAGAATGCCCGCAATGTGCGCCAACATCTTCTCTGGTGGAAACAGGAACTAGGAAGCAACTTCCTCTCAGACATCAAGCCCAATCTAATCTCACAAAAACGCGATGACCTTCTCTCAAGTCCTACATGCAAAAATAGACCTCGTTCTCCAACCACTGTCGTTCGCTACCTGGCGAGTCTATCTCATGCTTTTTCTATTGCTGTGAGAGATTGGGAATGGATGCAAGAAAATCCAATCTTGAAGATCTCTAAACCAAAAATTTCAAATGAGAGAAGCCGCTTCCTCAGCGATGAAGAACGAACAAGACTCATCAAAGCTTGTGAAGAGAGCGAATCAAAAGGGCTCTACCCTGTTGTTATACTAGCTCTTTCGACAGGAATGAGGCGCGGCGAAATTCTCAATCTCAAGTGGAGCGATGTCGATTTAAATCGAGGAGCGATTCTTTTGCAGACCACCAAAAATGGAGAACGCCGTTTTATCCCTCTTGTTGGGATTGCGCTAGATCTGCTCAAATCCCGACATATCAACCAGTCTGCAAGTTCTCTTGTATTCCCTGCGCCACATTGTCCATTAAAGCCAATTGATCTTCGCTCTGCGTGGGAAACTGCACTCGAAAAAGCGAGTATTTCCAACTTTCGATTTCACGATCTCCGCCATACAGCTGCTTCCTATTTAGCCATGAACCAAGCCAGTTTGCTTGAAATTGGGACCCTCCTCGGTCATAAAACTGTCCAAATGACCAAGAGATATGCCCATCTTTCGAATATACATATCCAATCCTTATCTAAAGCGCTAAACAACAGATTTTTTGGTGATTTTTGAGATTAAAAAAAAGGTTGCTCTTTCCAAATATGCAAACATCATGCTTTCTCTCCGATGAGAAGAGATTCAAGATAGCCGAGATTGAATTGATAAAGTTTTGAATTTCTGGATTCCCAAGTTCCTCTTTTGACAGTGAAGCCGACCGCCGCAATCGCTCTGCTTAAGCGCAAAAGAGGCATCATCGGCTTGTAGTCAGGAACCTTTCTGACAGAAGAGTATCCTTCTAAGAATGAGCTTTTATATCTTGCGGGCCACTCTCCGAACTCCAACGGACAGAAATCATCTTCAGCAAATCCTCCCCTACCGGACGACCAGTCGATGATGCCTTGTACCTTTCCATCAGAGGCGATGATGTTTCCAGGGCGGAAATCGCGGTGTATAACACACGGACCGTCAGCGGACAAAAGCAGATCGATATCTCTATCGAAATGGCGCCTGCATGTTTCAAGCAGACTCTCTGGCAGATGGCCTGTGCATTCTTCAAACCCCTCTTCGAATTTCATCGTAAAAGGGATTCGAGGGTCACTGCTCAAATGTGATGGATCTGTCAGGTCTCCATAACCTTCAGCATGTTCGAGATGGATGCGGGCAAGAAGCGCACCGATTTCCGATGCCAAAGTCTTAGTGATCGCTTCTGGTTTAAGAAGATCCCCCTGGATGTATTCCATCAAAACAGCTGCATCCAGTCCCTCTTCCGGTTCTATCAGCTGAATGATCTTAGGCACAAGGATCTTGCCGGCAAAACGGCTTAAAAAATAAGACTCTCTTAAAAAATCTCCTTTTCGAGAGCAGACTTTTAAAATCAGATCAGGGCGCCCAGGCTGCGAAATTCTAAAAACCGCAGCTACCATTGCGTCTTCATGGTCTATGAAAGTAAATTGAGCCTCAGAGAGATTTAAACGCTTTTTATAAAGCGGGATGAGAGATGCCATGCTATGTGTTTTCTCCTGTATCCTCAATCCTTAGCTGCATGTTGTACAGGCTGGCGTAAGTCTTATCTAAAGCAATGAGCTCTTCATGGGTTCCCTGTTCTTCAATCCCTTTATCCGTCAGCACAAGAATTCTCTGAGCGTTTCTGATCGTGGACAGGCGGTGCGCTATGACAAGCGTTGTGCGATTTTTCATCAATCTTTCTAGGGAATTCTGCACAGCTCTTTCGCTTTCATTATCAAGGCTGCTGGTGGCCTCATCGAAAATGATGATAGGCGGATTTTTTAGAAAGGCGCGGGCAATGCTGAGCCTCTGCTTCTGACCTCCGGAAAGTTTAACTCCGCGCTGGCCAATGTCTGTAGAATACCCATTTGGGAGCGCCATAATAAAATCATGCGCATTGGCCTGTTTGGCTGCGGCGGTGATTTCCTCTTCCGCAGCATCAGGCTTGCCATAGCGGATGTTTTCTAAAACCGTGCCGGCAAAAAGATAGATATCCTGCTGGACAAGGCCGATATTTTTCCTAAGCGATTTTAGTTGAAGATTTTTAATATCCTGGCCGTCGACTAATATTTTCCCAGCGCTGGCTTCATAAAACCTTGGAATTAAAGAGCAGAGAGTGGTCTTTCCAACCCCTGAAAATCCAACCAGGGCTACGTATTCTCCCACATTTATTTTCAAGGAGATATCTTTCAAAACATGGGTATGCCCCTCTCTATATTTAAAGCTGACATCTTTGAGTTCTATCTCTCCCCGAACCTGATCCAGTTCTTCAGCGTTCGGCGCATCTTGAATGTCTGGTTCAACTTCCAAAACATCCATAAAGCGGTTAAATCCGGTAACCCCTTGCTGATACAGTCGAATGAAATTACCGAGCCGTTGAATTGGTTCTATCAGGATAACGATATACAGGAGAAAAGTGAGCAGATCAGCCAGATCCATGGAGCCTTTGACGATGCTTGCTGCTCCAAAAATGACAATGGCGACCGTCATGAGCTGAGTAAAAGAGATTAGGCCATCATAGAAATAGGCTTCTGCCTTGTAGCCTTTCCGCCTGCTCTCGAGGAATTGATTATTTTCACCGGCGAATTTTTTCTTTTCGATTTCTTCATTGGTGAATGATTTGACTACTCTAATTCCTGCAAGAGTGTCTTCTACTTGCGCGTTGATATCTCCGATTTTGTCGCTGCTCTTCTTCAATGCAGCGTACATTTTCCTGGCTGTATAAAACCCATAGATTCCCATAACAGGAACAAAGAGAAAGGCGATAAGAGCAAGCTTAGCGTTGATGCTCATCAAGATGGCAAACGCGCCGATGAAATTCAAAAAGGAAATGACCGCATCTTCGGGGCCGTGGTGGTAGAGCTCGGCAAGATCGAATGTGTCATGGGAGATCCGGGTCATGAGCTGGCCGGTTTTGTGCTCATCGTAGAATTTGAAGGAGAGCTTTTGATAGTGATCGAACAATTCGCTTCGCATGTCTCTTTCCATCAAAGCGCCCATGACATGCCCTTTGTAGTCGATAAATGCATGGCATGCTGCGTAAATGGCAATCAGGCCCAGCATAATGCCACCCATCATGTAGATTTGATGGAGGGCATCCGCTGATCCAACCTGCAGCAAATTGGCTGTGATGTACCGCACGCATAACGGAATAGCGAGCATCGCTGCAGAGGCAATCACTGCGCAGGCCATATCCGCGCTAAAAAGTCCAAGGTAAGGTCCGTAGTATGAAAAAAACTTTCTAACGCGGGAAGGCTTTCGACTCATAAATATTTCCCCATCGCCCGGTCATCAGGGTGGGTAGCCTCTCCATCCGGATTATTGAACGGCATGTCTATGTACCCAAGCTTCTTGTAAAAAAGATAGGCATTCGGGGAAGCTTCAGTTTGGAAAAGTATTACGCCCCGCTGCTTGAGTTCTTGTTCGCAATGATCCATCAAGTATTTTCCCATGCCGCTGCCGCGCTTTAGCTCATCGATGACTATGATGCGAAGAGCCGCTCTATGATCCGGCCACATCTGCACATGGACATACCCAATAACTTTATCCCCATCATATAAGAGCCAGTGAAGATGATCTTTTTCATCCAAAGTCCAAACATAGGGATCTGTGAATCCTCGCTGATCAAAAAAGTGTTTCTGCCTAAAATCAAGGGCCGCTTTTCTCTCTTTTTCAGAGGATACGAGACGTGCTTGCAGATCGATATCTGTTTTTAATGCAATGTCTACCACGCCATTGGGTTCAAACATGCCCTTAAACTGTTCGAACATTGGCGATCTCTCTTTGCCGCCGTCCGGCGTCAAAAGCAGCGCTTGTCCGTATTCTGCAATATCTTCCACGATTCGTTCATGCCGGTAATAGGCTAGAATGGTCCGGTTGATTTCGGTCTTTCCATACCCTTTATAAAAAAATTCTTCTTCGCGAGGATTGTTCCAAACATTAGCTACCCCTCCCCCAATAAACATGAGATCGCGCTCTTTGGGAGCCATAATAGGATCGTCCCAGTCCACTATGAAGATGGAGCCGCTTTCATCGATCAGCACGTTTCCGCCATGAATGTCTGAATGGCATAGAACGAATTCGGACGATTGTACCTGGGCCTTTTGGCTTAAAGCTTCAGCTCGATTTACCAGATGGTGGATTACTTCTTTATGCTCCTTCATAAACGACTGAAGATTCAAAGTCGCTTCATCGCCGTTTAGGTTGCCATCAATGTGAGAATAAAGCGATCGAACAGCCTTCCTCCATTTATCCGAATAAGTTTCTTTTCTAATCAGATCTTTGACTGAAGGCGGCGCGTTAAATTCGTGCACCTGCCTCAATATTTTGCCGAGAGCAATCCATTGGTTATCTGTTAGGTTATAGCAAAATCCATTCTGCCCATCGACAAATGGGTAAACAGTGAGAGTGGAATCGCCGATGTGCTGAGTCAGCTCGCCTTTGGTTGTTTTGATAGGCGGAATGATCTGTTGAATCCCCGCATTCTGCAGCAAGGCTAATATTACAACACTCATATCATAGCGATGGCCGCGTTTCAGCTTTACGAAATAAGACTGGCTGTTCTGCGTCTCAGCTTTATAGACGGAAGCATTCATATCCGCTCCCAAAGGAAGAAGTGTAAGCAAAACGGCTGCGATCCCGTAATTGACCTTTAGGCAATCAATGATGGATTGAGATGAAAAAGGTTGTTTGTCTGTCATGTTTCTCCCAACCATTTTAACATCTCTGCATCAAAGAGTTCCGCTTCTTCATATTGAGGTGAATGAGCGCTTTTTTCAAAGATGCGGACGGTGAAATTTTTGAACTTAGGACGGAGAGGATCCCAAGAATGAACGGGAGCTACCAAGAATTCAAAACGTCCGTAAGCAAGCAACACGGGAAGATCTAATGACTCCAGACCTTGCGAGATATCGACTTCACGGGCAAACTTGAGGTACATTTGATCCAGAACATGCGTATTCGGCTTTACTCCTTGCCAAAGAGGGGTTGAATCAAAATTGTAGTCGTACCAGCTTTTAGGAATGTTTCGGAAATTCATTTGAAGAAACCACTCATCCCTCGGCAGCTGATTCAACTTTTCATCAGGCATCAGCTTCATATTCCGATCGAATGCCGCCTTCCGCTCCGGCCAGACAGAATCTTCCCAATTGTTTTGAGCCATTGCGATGTGATCCGGCCTCATATGCGGAGGCATTCCGATGATGACAGCGCCGGAAACATGCTTTTTGTATTTTTTCGCATATTCAAGAGCTAAAAGACCGTGGGCTGAATGGCCGACAACGATGCATTTTTCCAAGCCGAGCTTCTTTCTGAAACATTCAATGTCATCAAGCAGAGTATCAAAAGTCAGCGCAGTTTCCGGCCCTTCTGCAAACCCTCTATAGTCAACGAAATGCAATCGCAGGGATTTCCGAAGATTTTGCGAAAAGCTTCGAGGGTAATAGATTGAGCTGCCAACGACCAGGACATCCGGGCCTGTCCCTTCTGTGAGATATTTTAGTTTAAAGCCATCGATTTCGATATGTCCTGCGTGTTTCATGGGATTCTCTTTGCTTTAGCTAGGGATTTTACAAGCCACAAAATAAGATCGTCATCGATTGGATAAGATTGGCCGGCAATAGCAACTTCGCCTTTGTAAGTAATGCCATTGCCTTCGGGAACGTATCCTAATTGAAAATAAAGCTGTTGCGCCGGACCGTAATCGCGGTATAGCCCCACCCCAATCCCTATTTCATTGCAACCTTCTTGGATTGCAAGATCTTCGAGCCATTTAATCAATGCTGTACCAAAACCTTGCCTTCTATACTCTTCATCGATCCAAATTGCATTGATTTCGGGAATGCCTCTTTGCGCAAAAAAAGGAGATTCCGGTTTTCTAAGCAAACTTCCATAACCTAGGATTTCGCCATCTTTTTCTATGACTGCAACTGTACGAACTCTATCTTCCTGCTCTTGATAGTATGCATCCCAAAGAGTTTGCGTCTTTTCAGATGTTGACCAGGGGAAAGAGTAACGTTCGACTATTTTGAGAATGTCAGTTTTATGCAAAGAGCGTATGAGGGGGTGTTGTTTGTGTTTATCGCTATTCACACCGCTGGCAGTTAAGGATTTAATTTTACTGATGTTCTCATCAAGAGTTGTATGATGGGTATCTATTTCCAAGTCGTATGCAGCGTCGGCATGCACTTTATGGAATTGGCCGCGTGCCGATCCTACTATTCTGTTGCCCCGCTCTTTTTCTCTTTGTTCTAAGACAGGCAAAGGCGCATTGACTCCAACCCACAAAACGGCGAAATCTCTTAAAAGCTCTTTCCATTCATCTACTTGTTTTTTGCCAAAAGAAACATCGTCGATGATAAGATGATGTCCCATCTTGGCTAACGTAACGACTACTTCCTGGAAGGTTTTTGCTATTTTTGCAGCATAGGGACCTACTTGGAGTTCTTGGATGGGATTGCCTGATGCATCGGAGCTTTTTTTCCAGCTATACCCAAGAGAAGCTTCTCCTCCTATCCAGTCATTTACTTTTTCCGGCATCCAGCCAATGATTTTATCGATTCCTACATGGAGAAATAGGTCATCGGATGCGTGCTGCAGGGCTTTAGCAAGCGTTGTCTTACCGCTGCTTGACGGCCCATTGAGATAGATGATTTGCACATGGCTATTTGGCATTGGATCCTTTAATGAAAGCATTAATTTTCTGGAGGATAGGTTCTTTCATTTTGCGATATTGGTCTCCGTCCTGATTTGCTATTTCTGCTGCCTGTTTTTTGACATTGGCGTATTCTTTCATAGCTTCCGGATGGGTTCTCAGATAATCTCTAAATCCAATTAGCTCTTTCCATTCTTTACTTTGAGGATAAGTTAGATGGATATGGTATCTTCTGCTGCTCTCTTCCGGATCCGGCAGATAGGCGATGAAATAAAAGCGGTCCGGCGTACTGAAAGAAGGACGGAATTCGTAGTCGAGTTCTTGCAGGTTGTTTTTCGCTTCTTCCATGCATTCTTTCTCAACTGCAATCGCTATATCGATAATGCCTTTTCCGCCCAGTCCGGGGACGGCCGTGCTGCCGACATGTTCAATGAACGCAGGAAAGCGAAAATGCGGAGCAATCCGAGCCTTTTCTTTTGCGAACAGGTTAGGAAATAACGGACTATAAGGCTTGAATACATATTTGTTCATGGAGCCCTTTGCTTTTTCTTCCACTCGTCCCTTTCCAGGCGGTAGAGAACATGGCGCCTTAGCGGATGCCCTTCTGGAAGTTTTGGGTGGTCGAAATCGTCTTTTGAATCGTGATGCATGCCGATTTTCTGCATCACTGCGCGGGATCTGGTATTTTCAACAGCTGTGAAAGAAACTATCTCATTTAGCTTAAGCGTTTCAAAACCATAGCGTAGGCAGGCTAAGGCCCCTTCCGTGGCATATCCTTTCCCCCAATGCTTGAATACCAGCCTCCATCCTATTTCAACAGCCGGGACGAATTTAGCTTGAAAGCAGACATCCTCCAATCCAATAAAACCGATGAATTCGCCAGTTTCAGCAAGCGAAGCCGCCCACAATCCCCATCCGAATTTTTCGATGTGATTCGATACAAGGGAAACAGAATGATTGCTCTCTTCCTTGGTTTGCAAGCCGGGAAAATACTCTCTGACCCTCGGGTCGGCGTTCATGCTGGCAAACGGCTCTAGATCTTCGCTGCACCATTGCCTTAAAATCAGCCTGTCCGTTCGTATAATCGGCTGATGTTCGATATTTTTCATGGTGGACTCTTATTGAGGATTTTCTAATAAATCATAACATCTACCAAGGGCGGATTTCCAGAGAAAAAGATTAACAAATAAGTACTACCTTTTTAAATACATAAGAAAAGTTTTGCGGCTTTAGACAGACCAATTTTTCCATGAAAATCCCTTTTTTATTAGCTCCGCAAAACCCCTCCCTAAAGTCTCCCCATTGCGCCTGCCAGATAGCTTACAATTTATGGTTTTGCAGCCCATAAACTATCCTCTGGCTTTTCAAAATTTCCTCTTTGGATTTTCGAAAATCTTCCTGCAGAACCTGAAGGGGGTGGTTTAGCGTAATTGGCATGGGTTGCCCCTGTTCTAAAATCACCATTCGGTCATTGGGGATCTTTTCCTCATTCTGCTTGGCCTGAGCAGCATAGCCATTGCTGCTAAGAAACTGGTTGTACTCCCAGGCAAGCTTTTGTTGAGAAGTCACATTTTTTCGACTTTCTCGCGGAAGTTCAGGAAGGCTAGGCTGTTGACAAACCCACATCATCAGTCCCATGGGACTATCAACATTTTGCTTTCTTTTCACGAATTCCACAGCATGAGCCACCCGATGTTCGCTATAGCACATCATGGATCGCTTCTCTTGATCGCTGAGACCTAATCCATCCAGGCATTTGTAAAAAGTGCGCGAATAGGCTGCTGCTGCTCTTTTTTCTTCTTCTTTTTCTTCTTTCTTTGTTAGTGGTTCTGGATTGGTTCCCGATTGGTTTCTATCCGGTTCTCTTATGGTTCTTTGGTGGTTGTAAGCTGGTTCTTCTGATGGTTCTTTTTCTTGATTTTTCATTGACAAATCTGCTGGTTCTTTTGATGGTTCCAAAGTGGTTTCTTTTTGGTTCTCTAATGGTTGATGAATGGTTCTCGCTTGGTTGTAATTGGGTTCTTTTTCCAAGGCTGTACACGCCTTTATTTGCCCTTCATCCGACTCAGCATTGATGTCAAAAATGGCTGTATTAGTGAGAACTGCAATAGTCCCTTGATTGGTTTTTCGAAAAGTCGCAAGGCCGTGTGCTTCAAGCCGCAGTATCGCATCACGATATTGTTGCCTGGACAAACCAATCTTTTTATGATCGCCAACGAGTGCTTCGTTTGCCTTGAGTTGATAGATTGAATAAGCGGGATCCATCCGGTTTGCGCGCAAAGCAATCTGCGTCAATAACGCGAAAGCTGGAAGACTTAGTTCTAAAAGTGCAAGCCCTTCTCGATAGAGCATTACAAATCCTTCTGACGTTTTCATGGCTGTGCTGCGATTTTAGTGTTTTCCTGGACTTTGGGCTCCTTTTTGCCGGGTCTGTACTTTTTCTCCGACACCCATTTGAAAAAAGCCTTTTCATCAATGAGCCAGGTTCGATTAGGTCGTTTTAACACCTTGGCAAACCCATTTTCATTTCGAAAAAAGATCAAATGGCGCATTCCACCGACTGGTGGCCATTCGTGAAACTCATTCCATTTCGACACAGGGATGAACCGTGTCTGTTTTGGCTCTGCAGCCACTTCGTCTGTATTTTTTGATCTATCGTTTTTCATTTCGCACTCCTCTGCTATTGCAGTTTGAATTTAATAACCGCATTTTACGGCGACCTATCGCCATGAAAAAATGGCGCCGGTGGAAAAACCGTAAAATGCGTTGAATAGCAGCGAGTTACAAATTATTAAAATAGGAGGAGAAATCGACAGAGAGCTCTTGATAGCTGTCTTTTTTAGGTCGACCGTTTCTATCCCGTCTAGTTTGCGAAGGTTCTTCATTTATGGGGATGGCTGAATCGATGACCCAGCCGTAAACGGTCTTGAAAGGATATTTCCGCACCTTCGAGCAATGCTTGTAGATGATCTGTGCCATTTGACGATTGGACAGCTGAGAAAAATCTTTGCGCAGCTTTCTGGCAGCACTCCAAGCAAAAAGCTTATCGTCCCTTTCTTGGGCAGGTCGCCTTTTGGCGAAGACAGCCTTCCCTTGCAAAAGCAGCCAAGCTTCTGTAAGCAAAGGAGCAACATACAAGCCTTCTCGCTTCACTTCTTTGTCTTCGATAGCGTCGTCTTTTAGCCGTCCCTTATGAACCAGTTTTAGCCAATCGACAGGCAAGGCAGCCCGAACATTCTTACCATACTCTGAACAGAATGAATGGATCGCAATTCTTCCCTCTTCAAAACAGTTCTCGAAAAGCTCATAGTACTTCTCAAAATCGGGACAAAGCCTTTTCTCTTCCTCAAGGCTACCGAGATCAGGGATTTTCAAGCCTAGGATGTAATAAGCGGCTCTTCTGGCAGTCCAGCATGTTTCCTTCAAAGACTCGTGTATTTCTTCATCAGTAAGAAGCTCTGGCCTCCACAATTCTGCCTGTGGCTCATTTTCTAAGTTGTGCATGGCTGCTCTCCTGATAATTTTGAAAGATTTTCGATTGCAATGCCTCGACCATTGTTTGCATGTGCGCGCTTGGCAGGTGAACGTAGTGCCTGGTCATTTGAAGCGTTTGATGACCGAGCATCTCTCCGATTACCAATGGACTGTTTTCAATTGTTGCTGCTTGAGAAGCTGCCTGATGGCGCAATCCATGGAAAACAAATCCTTCTATCCCAGCTTTTTGCAAAGCTCTTTCCCAAGCAGATCGAATATCAACAGGTTGGTGGGGATGATTAGGGGATGGAAAGACCAAGCTATCAGTCCGTTGCTGTTTGTGTCGCTGCTGTAAAAGCGTTAATAACAAGCCAGTAACCAAAACTGACCTTGAGCGACAATTCTTCGTTCTTTCAAGAACAATCGTTCCCATGGACTCTTCCAAATGAATATTTCTCCATCTCACCCCCATGATTTCGCCTTTACGCATACCTGTTCCTAGTGCAAGAGCGACAATCAAAAACAAGTCTTTCGATCCACTCTCCTGGCATGCTTGCAAAAGGCTTTGCTGCTCTTCTTCAGTTAAAATCCTCTTTCTGCCTTGTGCCTGCTTGGGTTTTTCGATCTTAAAAACTGGATTCTCTCTTATCCACTCCCATTCTTTGACCGCCTTAGTGAAAACGTGAGATAAGCTGCTCAAATATCGCACCACCGTCGTAGCAGAGCGCAGCTTTCCGCCTCTGATCAAGCCCGTAAGTAGCTCATCCCGCTTCTCAGCGATTATGCTAGGCCGCACCTGAGATAGCAGCAAATGCCCGAGTTCTTCTTTCCACCATGTCAAATGCTGAAGGACATTTTTGGCATTTCGCGGCTTTCCAGGCAGTACTCTCTCGATATAGAGATCTATCAGATCGGCAAGAGTGTGCTTGGTCGCAGGATTCGTGAATTCATATCGATCATGCTCGATTGCCGACTCCATATCCCTCTTCCACTTTTTAGCCAATGTGTTCGACCTAAACGACCTGTCAAAGCACTGGCCACCCTTCATTCGAATGCGCACCCGATACGTTTGGCAGTGCCTATGGGTCCTCACGGTAATTCCTCTGAGATCATTTTCCGCCTTTTCAAGGATATCTTTCTGTTCCATATTTGCTCCTATTGTTATAGCACGAAATTAGTTGTAAACGATCGAATTCTATTGCAAACTGTTGGAACGAAAAATGGCGTCAGTGGAAAATTCACCGACCTTTGCCAAAAATTTTATAGCCGATTTATGACTGACAATTTTACCAACCCTAAAAACAGCTCATTGATGACCGACGATTCAAAAGACAAACTTTGCCGTATTCTTACATTAGATGGAGGAGGCGCCAAAGGCTTCTATACACTTGGCGTTCTAAAAGAAATCGAAGGCTTATTGAAGACGCCTCTCTGCCAGCGGTTTGATCTTGTTTTTGGAACAAGCACTGGCGCGATCATTGCAGTACTCATAGCCCTAGGCTATAAGATCGATGAAATTCATAAGCTCTATCAGACATATGTGCCCGACATCATGCAAACACGCGGTCGGCATGGCAAATCTCAGGCACTTAATAGGCTGGCTAAAGAGGTATTCGCTGATAAAACGTTTGCCGACGTAAAAACTGGAATTGGCATCGTAGCGACCAAGTGGATTATAGAAAAGCCCATGATTTTTAAAGGAAATGCATCTCAAGCTCATGGGAGAATAGGTACATTTGTTCCTGGTTTTGGGGTAAGCATCGCAGAAGCAGTTCAAGCATCTTGCTCTGCGTATCCATTTTTTAATCGCAAGACTGTAACAACTTCTAGTGGCGACAAGGTTGAATTAGTGGATGGCGGCTATTGCGCAAATAACCCGACTCTTTATGCTATTGCAGACGCAACAGGACCAATGAAAAAGAGACTCGAAGACTTGAGAATTGTTAGTGTCGGCGTTGGTGTGTATCCTGAACCAAAATATACCTGGTGGAAGAGGTTAGCCAGAAAGCATTGGATTGTCCAACTTTTGCAAAAAACACTTGAAATTAACACTCAGTCAATGGACCAGCTCCGACACATTCTATTTAAAGACGTTAAGACAATTCGTATTAGCGATACGTTCGAAAAACCAGAAATGGCAACAGACCTAATGGAACACGACCTTACAAAGCTCAACATCCTGCATCAGCGTGGAAGGGAGTCATTTGCAATACGTGAAAATGAACTCAAAGACTTTCTAATCTGATTTTAGGGGAACAATGGCTATTTCTGAAGAACAGCTTAATTGTTGGTCTCACCAAGGATCAATTGCTCAATCTAGTGCAACATATAAAACAATCAAAAGCATCCTTGAAACCAAACTCCCTTTTTACGGCGCCAAAGACTTTGAAGTGTTCCTTCAAGGTTCTTATGGTAACGATACCAATATCTATGCTGAAAGCGATGTAGACATCATAATCAAACTTAACGATAGCTTTTACCCCAATCTTGATCAATTGTCTGAATATGAAAAAACTAATTATGATGGCTGGTTTAGATCGGTGCCCTATACCTATGTCGACTTTAAGAATGTAGTGCTGGATATTCTTACCAAGGAATACCGAGAATACTTACTGAAAGGCGATAAAGCAATTACCATCATGCCCAATGGTAACCTCAGAAAAGTCGATGTCATTGCGGCGTTTCAATCTCGACACTACCATAGATTTCGCAATATCACTGACCAGGCCTATCTAGAGGGGATCTGTTTCTATGATAAAGATGACCAGTTGATCGTAAATTACCCCAAGCACCATTCAAATAATCTCACAAAAAAAAATCAAATGACTGACGGCCGATTTAAACCAACTGTAAGGATCTTTAAGAACCTTCACAAGAAATTGATCAATACTCAAATGCTCGAAAAAGACATAGCCACTTCATATTTTCTCGAAGGCATGCTCTACAACGTACCACCTGAATACTTCAAAGGCAAAGACCAGGACTGCATAATGAACATCTTAAACTGGCTTCAATCGACAAACAGAAGTGAATTTGTATGTGCGAATGAACAATACTACCTCTTCTCCCACTCCTCTCCTATCATATGGCAAGAAACAAAGTGTAAAGCGTTTTTAAGTGCCGCTATCAGATTTTGGAACGAATGCTAAAGAAATTTCAAGAGTCCAACAACTTGTTGGACTTGCTCATTTACTGAGAAGGGCTAGGTGGCTATTTCTATCTCCATATATGGCTAAAAGACCAACAACTTCTTTACAATGCGCTCAAAACCAAGCTTCTTCAATTTACCCGCCGGATCTTGAGTTTCTAACTTAGACCATTCAGAGGGAGAAGCTTGATTCATCCAGTTGGACAATTGCTTCTGAAATGTCTGCAGCCATTTGGGGTGCTGTTTAGAGAGGAAAGCAAATTCAGCAAGCGCTTGATCGGAGAAATCCCCCAGCTGCGTGACTACGTACCAGATTCCATAGAGATCCTTAAGCATTTTTGATGAGCTTTTCCGCCTGGTAAAAGTAAGCCCTTTATGAAAAATCCATGCCCCAGGTGAGACCACTTTTCCCATCTCATGCAAGTAAGTCTGAAATTCTATTGTCGTTTGGAGGCTCAGTGTCAAGTAGCTCAATGGTTGAGCAACAATACCTGCGATTATAACATTTTTATTCTTATCATCCCGAGTAGCCGAGTCTGTTAAAAACTCGATCTCTACTTCTACTCCATCGATCTCTTTCACAAAGCTTTCCGTTGCAGGGATGTCAACATCCTTAAAGACATGAATAAAGCCTGCTTCATAGAGGTATTTGGCGATGTTCTTTTTAGAGATCTCAGGAACCCTTCTGGGGATCAACGAATCGATATCGCGCGTTCCAACAGGGAGATTCTCGAGCTTGGGATCGGCGAGATAAAGCTTGTAAATGAAAAGAGCAAAACCGCCTCCAATAACAACAAATTCTCGCCATGGTCCCAGTGATTTTAAAAATTCTGAGATGATCTTATCTTCTTGATTCTGTTTCATTTGTTTTTAGGGCTTTTGTAGATGCGTTTCAGTTCAGGTGCTCGCTGAGCCATAAATTCTGCTTGTTCTTGTCCACGTAGAGGAAAATGATAAAGATCTAAAAAGGCAAGTAGAAGCGGGCAAATGCCAATTTCCTTATCGGCCTTCCTATTTTGCTTGAGAAGCATTTTGTAGTAAGGTTCGATCAACAAGACTTCATATCCTCGTTCTTGCGGTTCCAATTGTAAAGCACTTTCCAATTTCGCTCTAATCGAAGGATCAAGGATATACAATTCTAGTCCTTCCAGGTTGGTATTCTTAAGCCCAAGCGCTTCAGCTGCTGAATGAAGAGCCAAGATCACGTCAGTCCCAAGTCCAGCTTTCTTTAAAGCCTCGAACCATTCTGATTTTCCAGAAAGAGCGGACCGATACGTTCTGATTTTGCATTTTTTCACGATGCTATAGTGCTCTAACCAGCTTTCTAGAAGCTCTTTTGGTTTATTAAAAGAAAACCTCTTGGCAGTTCTAACGCCTTCAACTTGTAGAAGTCCTTTCAGTACCAGAATATTGAAAACACGCTGAACTAAGCCAAGACTTACCCCCGCATCTTTAGCAACTTCTCTCAATGAGAAGTTTTCTTTAGAAAGTCCTTCTCGGAGCAGCCAATCAAGGACGAGGGAAGACTTGTCTGCATAGACGTTCCCTTCTGCTGGATCTTCGTTAGAACTTACTAGGAAACGACCTTTCATTACGATCTCCTTCTGTTCATTATAATACACTGTTCAATATATATTGAACAGACGGAAATATTGAACAGACGAACTCAAAGGAAAAGGTTTCATGAAAATTCGTTATGAATCTTATTTTTAATGACTTAGAACAATTTGAACCTTTCGAAAATTCTGAATCAAACAATAATTTGAAAAAGCAAGTTGTGGATTAAAAAGAGTATCCTTGAGAATTCCAATATACCCAATCGTTCAAAGCTTGTTTGGTTGTATCATCAACGCCCAAGCTTTTAAGCTGCTTTAGTGGTACACAAAGCGTTTCTTTTTTCTTCCATTTTATTTTGACAAACATGTCGTGCCCACAGTTTTCTTCGCTATCCATAGCAACAACTTCAATGATTTCTCCTATCTTTAAAGGGGATGTACTAACTAGTTGAATACACTCTGCCTTGAAAGGCGTGGCTAGGTTGTCTTGTAGATAATAATACCATCCCATAGCTCTTTCTGATTTATCATAAGCGTCTACAACGATTTCCATTTCTATTCGATTTTCAATTTCTCGATTAAATTCTTTAGATTTATTTACCATTATACATTCTCCAAAATCGTCGTTTTATTGACCGCTTGCGATTTTTTACAAAGGCCCATTCCTTATATCAGCAAATCTTGATTACTTGCCCATTTGCTACTTCTTTGCCTTCCAACAGAGTTATACTCTTTCCAACAGCTAGATTTGGTAACGCTAAATCTTTATCTAGAAATTTCACCGGAATCTCATAATACTTCCCTAAGCTCTATCTCGTTATCTCCAATTAATAAACGACAGTCATATGCTTTGCCGTCAATCTCCATGGGACAACCATAAAAGTCTGGTCCTAATGGAGTCTTGCGCTTCACAGACGTTTTACGGCCACCTTCCTCGCTTGTCTTGAATCTCACTTTGATATAAATATCAGGTTTCATTTACTTCCATTAATATTACTTTTTGCTCGAGAATTTCCATGTTCTAACAGTTAATAATTGGCTTTTCTTTCAATTTCTCAAAAATAAAATCCTGGGCAATAATTTCTATTGTCTCATCGTAAAATTGAAGAACATAATGCTTGCACTTATCTAGAATTCTAGCTTGCTCTCGCCCAAATTCATGTATCCAAGGAGAATCCAATATTTCAAAAAACGCGCCTTCTACTGGCAAGTTCAGTAAATATCCTACCATTGAAAACTCTTCGCTAAATACTTTGTACGCTACAATTCCTTTGCATTGCAGACACCAGTAAGTATCATCTTCGTCTCTGTGGTAACTTATTTTAAAGCCTTTGCAATCAGATAGGCATAATAGCTCACAATCCCGTGCCCATGTTCCTGCAGCAGGAATATCTACTTTTTCAATTTTCATATGTTCTTCTTTATAAGGGAACGGATAATTTGAACAGTTTATGAGCAATGGTTTGTGTATGTTTTTTATCCCCAGACAAACCCATATGCTCTGTTTCAATCCTCCACAAATAATCAAACACCTCACTTTCAGTTTTTTTAGACTGTATTAATTCACAAATATCTGAAATGTAAGAATCATACTCATCTTGTGCTTCGGGAATATCTTGAATACCTATCGGATCCCATTCCTTCAAAAGAATCTTTTGAATTGTTTCCATAAGCAATTGTTTAGCACGAACATTTTTACTCATTTTGGAGCTCCTGGAATAACTGTTACAACCTTCCCATTATTTGAATTAATAATAACTCGCACATTATTGACATAATCGTAATACCCAATTGTCCCAGATTTACTTGAAAATATTTGACCTTTATTTATTGTATTTTCAACAACAGAAGGAACAAAACCGCGATTCTGCATTTGATCTAAGGCATGACCACTATACAATCTATTTTGAATTGTAGTTGTGGTATGACGAGTAGCATTTTGGTAATGAGGATATCTAATTTCCCATCCTAGACGTCCTACTATTGATCCCCCCTCTTGTGAATATGTGTTAGCGACTGCCAATGTTTGTGAGTTATTTAAGAATAATTGCTGATCAACAACAAAACCGATCTTGCTCATTCGGATAATAGCAGCTCCTCCCATAGTACCCCCAATACTCAAGCCATTATCAATAAAACTTGCTGTTTGATGGGACATCCCAGTTTTCTGCAAAAGCTGGGAAGTAAGGGTATCTCTGGGTCTTCCTGTAAAAGCTGTACTGATCCCTGTTATAAACTGATCAAGGCCATGTGCCATTACAGGCCACCCAAAAGGAGCTGCAGCTCCATAAGTTGCAAGAGTCATTCCCCCACCAAAGCTAGCCTCAGCAAGGCCGCCTAACGCCTGCAAAGTGCCATGAAAGCGGGGGTTATTAAGAACGAAATCCACTACATGATGACTTGCACCAGCAAAGCTTATTCCTCCACTTGCTACAGTAGCTCCAATGTCACCGCCTCTTTTACAGTCACGATGTGCTTCACAATGGCAGTGAGGCTCATATTCGCCGTAGAAATAGCCACTAAATTCCTTGCTTTGATTTTCATTCATCTCAGACGCCAGGCCAAAATAATCGACATAGGTCATGGGATTATTGCGAGCAAAGGCGTAAAGATTAGGGCCGTCTATGTTTCCTGCAGGGTCGGGACTTATCCAGCGCCCAATTTCAGAGTCGTAATAGCGCTGACCAAAGCAAACGAGCCCAACCTCTTTATCGACTCGCTTACCACAGTATCTCCAGGGATTTCCAACGGCAGAGTCAGAGACTACCCTTCCTCTTTCATTGGTAATTTCTTCCTCCCCAAACGAAGAATAGCGATAAGATTCCACGACTTTGCGCCTTTGATGGTCGAGAAGGCAGGCGATGTTGCCTTGTAGGTCATAAAGTGGAACGTAGGTCTCTTTTCTAATCTCAATTGCCACGCAAGGGGAAATCTCTGGATTATTGGGGTTGCTGGGAACTTTGAGTTCGACAATAGCCCCCTTTTCATCTAGAGAACCTATCTCTGTATGTCCTAAGTAAAAGAAGCGGAAAATTTTAGCTTTCTTGCCCTTAGGCTCAATCTTCTTGGTGAGCCGCTTCCCACTTAAATCATAAGTAAATGAGACGATACTTTGGTCTGGGTCTTTGATAGAGACCAATTGGTTCAGAGGACTCCACTGATAGATCCAAGTCTTTTGACCTATGGTTTTGGTCGCAAGATTTCCATTTGCGTCAAATGTATAGGTAGCACCGTCGGCTTCCACAAGCTGATTTAAGTCATCCACTTTATAAGCAGAGCTGTCTCTTTGGAGTCGATTTCCGAGAGAATCATAGGAATATCGATGCTCGTACTCCCCTTTCTCAAGGATAAGCTGCGCGAGAGCGTTATATTCGTAATCTGCAGTCGATTTTTCATCATCGAGGGTTGTTTCTCTTTTCTTGATATTACCTAGCAGGTCATATCCTCCCTCCAGAACCTTGTCTTGAAAAAAGTCGGTGCTAATTTCTATTCTTCTGCCGGAGGAATCCCAGGCTTGCTTTCTGCCACCACCATGACCTGGTAAGATTTCTTCCAGGGTATTTCCCATTTGGTCTCTTGAGGCGACTCGGTAGTTATAGAGTTCTTTCCCTTCTTTAGTGAACCGAGCAACACTTTTGACAAAGGGGCCTTCGTAATTGTACTGCACAGATGATCCATCTGGGAGCTGGAGGGTTTGGATATTCCCTTCCCCATCATAGGTAAGGCTGACCTGATAGGATCCAAATTCATCTCTGATCGTTTCAGAAAGAGGTAAGTCGTTTGTATCGTAAGAATAGGTGATGACTTGAGCAGAAGAGAGCCTCATCTCTGTGAGGTTTCTGTTCATGTCAAAGGTAAGCTGGTGCGAGACTTCTTTCTTCCCTTCTTTGTAAGAAATCGTCCTTAGATTCCCATAGGCATTATATTGGTAAGTGATCGGCTCTTTAGAACCAGGGTTATACTTGGTTGTCAAATCTCCGTAGGAATTGTATTCAAAAGTCGTTACACGCTCTTGAGAGGTTCCTTTTCCTAAAGTAATAGACTGGAGCTGGTCTCCATCATTAAAAGACCATTCTGTTTCATAAGTACTTAAGAGTCCTTCGGAAGAGATGCGAGCTGCCTTCTCAAGCACTTTATTTCCTGAAAGGTCATAGGAAGATTCGGTTTCAGCAAGAAGATGACCTGTTTTATCCTTCTTTGAGACTTTGATTAAATGGCCGGCATTATCGAAAATCTCTTCGGTTTGATTTCCAAGCGGGTCGGTCACGGTACGTTTGCGCGTTTTTTGTCCCCACTCGTTGACATAGGCATCATCGTAACGGATCACAGTTACCTGATTGGAGGAACCGATGATCTTACAGATCCTGCCCAGACCGTCATACTCATACTGAGTGAGCGTGATTTCTTGGTTTTGAGGGTAACCGATGATTTGAGCAAGCTGTCCTGCCTCATTGTAGATGTATTTGTTTCTGGCTAGCGTATGGCCTTGAGAGTCTTGAGTTTGTTGCTCCATGACTCGATTTAAAAGATCATACTCTTTGACTTCGAGAGTAAAGGCATTAGAGGACTTCCATTTTTTAACCCCTTGAGTTCGACTCAAGACATCGTAACTAAACTCGACCTTTTGATCCCCTTTACTAAGCGTTGCAAGACGGCCCGCTCCGTCGTAGGTATACGTTGTCTTATTTCCTCTTTCATCTTGTTCTGAAGTCAGGTGGAAGGTGCTATAATTGAAATATTTCCTCTTAAACCCCTCTTCTGAGCCTTTGCTTCCTCGCTTGTAATACTCAATGTGGTTCAAGCGGCCAATATAGTCATACTCAAACACCTGGACAAGGCCATCTCTTCCTAGATAGCGATGTAGACTGCCCTCGTGGTCGTATTTGAACAGTTCCTGACTTCCATCAAGATGCTGAATTGCTGTTGGCTTTCCTCGAGAGTTAAAAGATGTTGTAACAAGTTTCCCCTTTGGATCAGTGACAGAGAGCAAGTTGTCAAAAAGACCGTAGGTATACGTATAGGTGGGTCTAATTGAAGATTTTGGACCATCACTGGCTTCAGGGTAAGTAATCTGAACGGGGCGGCCGAGGCTATCATTCACATAAACCGTTTCATTGCCAAATCGATCGATCTCCAAGGTCTGATATCCTGCTGGATCATAAGCAACTTGAGTCTCAAATTGGTTCCCCATCCTGTCTTTTTCCAGGGTGTAAATCAGGCGATTTCTTAAATCGTATCCGTATTCAATTGAAACGCCTGTATCTGAACGGCTGACATGAGTGAGATTTTGATTGGCATCATAAGAATAATGCGTTTCATTCCCCATTGGATCTGTTTCGAAGCTTAGCAAGCCCTGGATATAACCCTTTGTGAGGGTGTAACGATGAGTTCCATGGGCATCAGAGATTGCTTGGGAAATGACAAGGCCCTGACCATCGAATTGATTGACAGTTCTTTTTAGGAGAACCTCTTTTCCTCCGCTAACGTCTAGATACTTTTCTTCGATGAGCTCTGGGGCATCAACATTAGGGAGCTCTTGTTTAGGAGAAATGAGAGTAATGTGCCTTTCACGGACGTTATAGGTCTGCTTTGCTTCTCCATAGTTTCCGTCATCTACAATAACTCGGACGAGAGCTGCGTCTTCATTGTAGTCATAAAAATGGCGTTTCTTGATTCCAGAATCGTCATCCTCTTCTTCCTGCTCTGGCGATCCCTTGGTCAAAACGAATTTTTTAACAAGGAGATTGGTCCCTTTTTTGTACCAACATTTCAGACCTGTCCCCTTCTCATCTTTTTGAAAAAACCCGTGGGTGTTTTTCCCAGAAAAGTAGGCATAAGTTTTGACATGAGCCTCTTGGCTAGATCTTCCATCTTCATCGATGCTTAATGGAGTAGAATCGGCTCCCGTCAGGTTCCCATATTCACGTTCTTCAACGATATTTCCTTTATCTCTGTCATCGTATTTAAACGACTTATAGTAGAAGACATTTCCACTACTATCTTCAATGGAGGTAGAAACTAAATTGCCCGCATCACTTTTCGTTCCCCATGCTTTTTTATGAACTCGATAAAGCGCCCCATCTAAATACTGCTCAAGGGCAACCAGCTGGTCATCTTCATTAAATCGGTGAACTGCTTTGCTATTTCCAGGGCCATCGACCTCTGTACAGCCATCTTCATAGGAAAAGTGAATGCCTGTCATTCCACTTGAGCCTGCTGGAATGGTGACCGACCTGACTTTATGTTGATTGGCTTTGTCTGTGTAATAGTCCACTTGTACAAGGCGCCCTTCTGGCAAGGTCTTTCTTACGAGAAGAGGATGATTATCTACGACTTGATATTGATACTGTACAGGGGGTTTATTAGATCTTTCAACTGCTGATAGAAGGTGGGCTCCAGAAGAGTCTTGCTGAAAGTGATAATCGGCGGTTTTGCCATCGCTAGTTTCAACGTGGATCCCATTTCCATATTGGATTTTGATCCAGGCTAGCACTTTCTTCTCAGAGGCATTGGTTTCTTTGATAAGAGATAGCTGTCCTTTTTCATCGAATTCATAGAAGAGTTTATTGCCGCTAGGAAGGATCTCTTGAGTAATGAAATAAATGTCTAAAGAGCGATGTTTGGCATAAAAACGCTTTCCCTCTGAACAAAGGAGCAGCTCGAAGCTATCAGTTTGAGGGTTAAAATAGAGCTCGTTATTTTTTAGGTTTGTCCAGGAGCTGATGTTGCCTTTTGCTGTGTTGCAAAGCCCGACCGACTCCCCTTCTGGATCGATTTTGAATAGAGATTGCTTCGATGGGTTCGTCGTATTTTGCCAGCCAACATATGTAAGGATGGTACCATCTTGATTGCCGACATAGACGTAAGTCCGCTCAAACTTGCCCTCTGCAGTTGTATAGGTTTTGCCTTTTGGGTCTTTTCGAACAGAAAGAAAGCATTGTGGGTTGAATCTCCAACCACCAAAAGTGGCTGTTTCGATAGTGTCCCGGCTGCTATAAAATCGAGAGAGGATAAGAGAATCGGGGGAAGGAACTGTGAGATCAACTTCAACCTCTGTATAATCGCCATAGATAGTGCTCACATTCTCTACTAAACTTTCTGGATCACTTTCGCGTGGTCCCAGATAAATTTGGCTAGTTGACGCTTCCAGACCTTGTAAACACAGTAGAGAGATGATTAAATTGAACACCCATTTCATGCGCTAGTTCCTCGTTTTCCCGGTTCGAATATTTAGCTCTCGTTAAGGGTATTCATCATATACAAGAAAGCCCATTCATAGAATTCAATTTTTTCTCTGTGGACCATTTGTGGACCACGGGCATGCAAAAAAGCGCGATAAATGACGACAGTTCGCGGTAGCTGGAAAGGGACGCTTTCCGCTATGATTTCGGGGAGTTAGCTGCTGGGAAGCGGTGGGGATGCTGCGGACTCATAATCCGCTGGTCGCAGGTTCAAGTCCTGCTTGCCCCACATTTGAGTCCCAAAGGTGATGAAACTTTGAAAAACCGGCCTCGTTACAGAGGCCCATCGCACGAAGTGCTGAACATACCGTCCGTTTGCCAGTGCAGATGAGAGTGCCGAACAGGAGAGTAAGCGCTTTTTTCCAAGAGGATTTAGAAAATAGCACCGAGAAAGGAAGGAGAACCGATAAAATATTGCGTGACAGAGAGTCCATTGGCGTTTGCCTTTGTGTTTGAACGCCAAAGAGTATCCGCAATGGGGCGCTCTCTATCAATTTTTATTTTTTGCAATCTCATGGCTGACGAGCGTTA
The DNA here is from genome assembly GCA_964580785.1 of uncultured bacterium. Taxonomy (GTDB): domain Bacteria; phylum Chlamydiota; class Chlamydiia; order Chlamydiales; family Rhabdochlamydiaceae; genus Acherontichlamydia. The sequence goes on along the minus strand of CAZOKX010000012.1, from coordinate 3,349 downwards.
GCGAGTAAGTCATGAAATTGTACAAAGTCGAGGTAAATGAAGGCCTGGTTTTGGCCATATGCTGTTAATGTGAGCTTAAAACGCGTAAGATTGTGCCCAGGACATCATCAAGGCATTTACCTACATCTTCAGCCAGAAATCGAAGTACTTTGTAGCCGTTTTCTTGGAGCAAAGTATCTTTTCGTCGGTCTCTGCGATAAGCTTCAACAGAGCTGAGGTGTTGGCTTCCATCGATTTCAATGGCGAGTTTTAGTTTACTACATACGAGATCAACTTCCATTCGCCCCCAGCCATCGAAAGGAATATCTAGTTCCACATTTAAGCGGAACAGCCCTTTAGTTTGAGGGAGTGTTTCCAATCTCTGAAATAAAAATCTCTCAGATGCACTTCGCGCCCGGTCTACTCCTTCTGCTTCAAGAGGCAAAATAGTCGCAACTTCGACAAAAAGGTGAGCTAAAGGAAGATCGACTCCGTCGCGCACCAGTCTTTGCACGCTGCCTGCATAATCTGCTTTCCAAGCAGGGTCAACGGGAAGAGGCACTTCCGCGGGCCATCCAGAAATGGCGCTGGCGGGGAGAAGAATCTTGTAACCAACAGCTTCATATCCTTGGCATCTCCGGTTGAACATTTTTTCGAGAACAGGCACGCCAAGATCTGCATAATCATACACTTGGACTTCCCTTTTATCTGCATGAAGGCGATGAAGTCTACCGACATACTGGGCAATAGTGCCTTTCCATGAAACCGGCATAGTTAGGAAAAGAGTGTCAAGCCGTGGATCGTCGAATCCTTCGCCAACGAATTTACCTGTGGCTAGCAGAACGCGGGGTTCTGTCGTTGGAACATCCGCTATCTGTTGGGTTGTTGCTTTCAGTGTTCTAGCGCTCATTCCGCCAGTCAAAACAATCAAATGCTTTACATGGGGCGATAATTTTTCAAATAAAATTTCCAAATGACGTTTAAATTCAGTGAGAATAATCGGACAACGCCCTCGCCCCACAGCACTGATTACTTCATCGCAGATCAGTTGATTGCGTCTTTCGTCTTCGATTATTTCTTGATACAAATCATGGAGTCGAAGGCGTAGATCTTCATTTGCAGGTTTTGTCGGGCTAAATGAAGTAGGCCTTACAAATACTTTATGATCGAACGGCCGTAAGCTGGCAGCCAGTTTAGCATCAACACGATAGCGGATGGGGCCACACCGCATCAGAATGATAGGGTGATGACCATCCTTTCTCGTTACAGTTGCCGTGAGCCCGGTTAGATACTTTGCTTTTGCAGTGCGTGCTACCTGCTCGAAGCTGAAAGCAGGAAGATGGTGGCACTCATCGACAATGATGTGGCCGTATTGAGTGACGATTTCATCCACAATGCCTTTGCGAACCAAACTCTGTATGACAGCAATATCAATCAAACCTGTAGGCTTTCTTTTCCCTCCTCCAATTTGTCCTATAGAATCTTTAGGCAATTCAAGAAAAGATGTAAGCCTTTCAATCCATTGCTCTTGAAGTTGTTTGCGATGCACCAGAACCAGCGTATTAACTTTCCGTTTTGCAATAAGCCATGCACCAATCACAGTTTTCCCGAAGGCTGTTGTAGCCGAGAGTACGCCCATATCTGTTTTCAATAGAGCAGAGGCTGCTGCTTCTTGATTGTCACGTAGTTTCCCTAAAAATTTCGTCTTTAGAGAAACGCCTTTTTGCAGTTCTTCATGCAAAGACAATTTGATTTTAAGATCTGAAAAGAGCTGGCATAGATCCTCGAGACATCCTCTAGGGATCGCAATGTGATCTGCATGATCGCTGCAGCAAGCGATCAGTCTTGGCTTATCATGGGTAGGCAGCCTCATAGCTTGTGCTTTGTAAAATTCCGGGTTTGGAAATGCAGCAAGTCGAATCAGACGATTTTTGAGCGCAGGAGACAATTCATTTTTAGGGATATAGATTTCATTTCCAACGACGATTTCAATACTTTCTGGTAGATCAACAGCTTGAATAACAGATTTGAAGTCGTTTCCCCTATTCCAGGGGGTTGGATCGTCTTCTTCAATGATCTTAAGATGAGAGCCAATGATTCGCCCTTTGCTCTCTGCTTGTCGAACGATTGTTTCCACGGTCGATAAGTTGATTTTCTGCAATGAGGAAAGAAAAGCCCACTGGTCTTCATAAGGAATCCACGCATCATTCACGAATACGCTATTGCCCAGCTCTCTTGCACGTTTTTGCAAAGGTAGGGCTATAAGATTCCCAAATCCTCCCTGAGGCAAAGTATCCTGATTAGGAAAAAAGCGATCGTAAGAATCTAGCCCGATTCCAGAACAACTTTCCATTGTTTCAGTCAGGATATGACATCCCAATTTCCTGGCAAGAACTGCTGGAATTCTTTCTGAGAAAAAGATCCAAACATGAGCTCCTTTTCCAGAGCGAGATCGCTCTATGGCTGCGGGCACATTCAGTTTTTGGCAAGTTTTCAAAAAACTTAATGAGTCATCTTGCCAACTGGACTTGTCAAAATCAGCCGCTAGAAAAAAGCATGTTTCGTCCAAAAGCATAGGATAAACACCCATCACGAAGGCCTTGCCAGAATCATCGTGACCCGATAGATGCCAACGCACAACATCGTCGGTGATAGATAAAAAGCGGCGATGCCTGCATTCGGAACATTTGATTTTTGGCTTTTCGCAAATTCCTCGGATCCATTCATTACCGCACGCCGGCGAGTAACCTGCCTGCCCTGTCTTCTTGCTCTCAAATCTTTGAGGGTATAGATCGTCACGGCCTCGGAAAAAGGAACGGAATAGGGCGATTTTTGTGCAAGAGGCTGATTTTTGGGTAAGCTGGAGTCTTTCTTCCATTTAAGGCCAATAATTTTCAAGGAAAGTATAGGGGGTTTTGCCCGTCTTTACAAGTCCTTAAATCAAACGCCTTCTAGAGAGCTATCTGGCAAACTGTTCTCAAAATAGTCGCTCTCAGTTATTATTTAACACTCACAATGTGTTGTTGATGGATCAAGAAATGAGGAAGAATGACAAATAAATCTAAGGAACTTAATCGAGAAATTGAAAATCGAATAGAAATGGAAATCGTTGTAGACGCCTATGATGAATCAGAAAGAGCAATGGGGTGGTATTATTATCTACAAGATAGCCTGGCAATGCCCTTCAAGGCTGAGTGTACTCAGTTGATTAGCACACCCCCTTTAAAGATAGGCGAAATCATTGAAGTTATTGCTATGGATAGCGAAGAAAACTGTGGGCGCGACATGTTTGTCAAAATTAAATGGAAGAAAAAGGGGCCTGGTTCAAAGCTGGGTAACAAATCTGCGACGAAGTGTCGCCTAAAAATTT
>CAZOKX010000011.1:0-43273 GCA_964580785.1 uncultured bacterium | reverse complement strand
AGATTTAAAAAATTCCTGTATTTTTCGCAGCTCCCGCATTTCGCGGGAGCTGCTGGAAAAATTTCCTTCCCATTGCCAAAATTAGCGAAGCGAGCGATACTTAGAAAACCCTAACCATCGGCTATCTTCGGTGTCGCATGACAGAAACATCTCTTCAAAAAGTGAAAATTGCTCCTCATACCAAAGAGTCGGAGATGATGGTCCTCGGCTGTATGCTAACAAGCATCAATAGCCTCAACATCGGCGCTGACGCCTTAGACGATACCGACTTCTACTTCACCGAGCACAAGATCATCTTCCAAATACTGAAAACTGCCTACCGAAGCGACCGCCCAGCTGACGTCCATCTCATCTCAGAGGAGTTGAAGCGGCAAGACAAATTAAAAGCAGTCGGTGGGATCAGTTACCTAACAACTCTAGCACAATACGCTGGAACATCTGCCTACGTGGAAGAATACGTCGAGCTGGTCCGCAGCAAATCGATCTTGCGCAGGATGATCACAGCAGCTCAAGAAATCGAGAAAAACGCATTAAACGACCCGGAAGATGTGCAGGCCTCTCTTGATGACGCACAGGCTAAATTCTTTACAATCAGCCAAACAGCATCCTCTGGAGCCGGCATGCTGCTCAAGGATATCCTTAGCGGGGTCAAATCTACATCTCAGATCCCCTTCCTGAAAGAACTCCAGTTGCGCCAAGAAAAATTCATCCAACGCGGGCCCGAAGATTTGGGCATCACAGGGGTCCCCACACACTTCATGGACCTAGATCGGATAATCAACGGACTCGGCAATTCGAACCTCATGATCCTCGCTGCCCGCCCTGCAATGGGGAAAACAGCTCTTGCCCTTAACATTGCTGAGAACGTCGCCTTTAAAAATGATCTGCCCGTTGGTATTTTTTCTCTTGAAATGACCGCAGAACAGCTGATCCATAGAATGATCTGTTCGCAATCTGAAGTCGAATCGGACAAAATCAAGACCGGGTCTTTAAATGGGGTCGAATACCAGAGGATCGTGGCCGCTGTCAACTCGATGATGAAAGGAGCGATCGTCATCGACGATCAGCCCGGCCTTAAGATTACCGACCTGCGCGCTCGCGCTCGACGAATGAAGGAGAGCTACAATATCTCTCTTCTCATCGTTGACTACTTACAGCTCATTTCTGGTTCTGGCCTCTCGCGCAATGCAGAAAACCGGCAAAATGAAATTTCCGAGATCTCGCGCATGATGAAAACATTAGCACGAGAAATCAATTTACCAATCATCTGCCTATCGCAGTTATCACGTAAGGTAGAGGAGCGGCAAGGGCACAGGCCTATGATGAGCGACCTTCGTGAATCAGGATGCTTAACTGGGGACTCCATCATTCAGGATGCCAACACAGGAAAACTCTATACAATCAAAGGCTTGGCCGACAGACCAGAACAAACTCCTATTTTTGTACATGCCGTTGATGGAAATCTTAAGATCGGGAAGCATCGGATGATCAAAGCCTTCTATTCAGGGAAGAAAAAAACATTTAAATTAACAACACACTCCGGACTATCCATCAAAACCAGCTCTAACCATCCCTTCTTAAAATTTGGAGAATGGATTTCTTTAGAAAAGTTGCGGACCGGAGATAGGATCGGTGTTTCAAATAAAGACCTTTCTGCCCCCCCTTATCCTGAAATTTTTCATCTTGCTCACCCGGATATCTTTTGGGATGAAATTCGATCAATTGAAGAGCTCGATACAGAAGATGTCTATGACGCCACTGTAGAGAACGTTCATAATTTTGTCTCAAATGGGATCATTGTTCACAATAGCATCGAGCAAGATAGCGATATCGTGATGTTCTTGCTGCGAAGGGAATATTACGATCCATTTGATAAGCCAGGGCTTGCTGAGCTGATCATCGCTAAGAACAGGCATGGAGCTGTTGGTAGCGTTAACCTCACCTATCGGAAAGAGCTTGCTCAATTTGCCAACTATTCCCCCATGCACACGAGCTCTGGACGATCGAACAATGACGAGGCCTTTGCAGCCTTCTCTCCCAATAGCTAGATCCGCCTTTGCGATGCGCCTACTTGCATGTTACTCCTTGGGGTTGCCATCAAAGAGTATCAGCGCTTTAGGCCCTTTTTTTCAAAAAAAATTTTTTAAGTCTCCGGGAGCTACTCAGAAAATGGGAATACGCCTATAAGAACTTTACTTTTTCTCCAAACTCTGTGTAAACTAGTACATATTTTTATGCCTCAATTATTGAAGTAGATTTTTGAATAGGAGTGATGTTTTCATGGCCTCAGTAAAGAAGAAGCGTCGAGCAAAAATAGCTAAGCACAAAAGAAAGAAACGACGTCGTCGCGATCGACACAAGAAGTAAGAATTTACTTTCCCATATTTTCCAAAAAGCTTCATTTCTTTGAAAAAACGCGGCTTTTTGGATTTAAGACTTTTTATTATCATGTGGATCTATCCAGAAGAATATGATGTGATTGTTGTCGGGGCGGGCCACGCAGGCTGCGAGGCTGCGCACGCATCCGCGCAATTAGGCGCGCAAACGCTCCTGCTGACGATGAACCTCGACACCATTGCCAAAATGAGTTGCAATCCTGCTATCGGCGGGACTGCCAAGGGTCACATTGTCCGCGAAATCGACGCGCTTGGTGGGATCATGGGCAAAGTGGCTGACCAAACAGGGATTCAATTCCGAATGCTGAATGCATCCAAAGGTCCGGCTGTTTGGTCTCCGAGAGCCCAAGCGGACAAGTTTGCCTACGCCGCTGCGATGAAGCACAAGCTGGAAAAGATCCCAAACCTGTTTATCAAGCAGGGGACAACCGAATCCCTCGTCGTCAGCAATGGCAAGATCATGGGCATTGGAACCTTGGAAGGGATCGCTTACCATGGTAAAACGGTAATCGTCTCTTCAGGGACTTTCATGAGAGGGTTGATCCATATCGGAAGCACTCACTTCGAAGGAGGAAGGGCCGGCGACAAGCCCTCCGTCGGGCTTTCTGCCCATTTAGAGGCGTTGGGATTCCACTTAGGACGGCTTAAAACAGGCACCCCGCCCAGGATCAATCGGCGGAGCGTCGACTTTTCCCAGCTCGAAGAACAGCCAGGAGATGTTGGAGTCCATTTCTCTTACGATGAACCTGAAGGTCCTGGCCTTCCCCAGGTTCCTTGCCACATCACCTATACAAATGAAGCGACGAAACAGGTGGTCTTGGACAATCTCCACTATAGCCCCGTGTATTCAGGACAAATCAAAGGGATCGGCCCCCGTTATTGCCCTTCGATCGAGGATAAGATGGTCCGTTTTTCCGACAAAGAACGGCATCAGCTATTTCTTGAACCGGAAGGGCTTGGAACAGAAGAGATCTACGTTAATGGGATCTCCTCCTCGTTACCTTTCGATGTGCAGCTGAAGATGCTCCATACAATTGCCGGCCTGGAAAAGGCGGAGGTGATGCGCCCCGCCTATGCGATCGAATATGACTATGTTACAAGCGGGCAACTCCAGTTAACCCTGGAAACTAAGCTCGTTGAAGGGCTCTACTTTGCAGGGCAGATCAATGGAACAACAGGATATGAGGAAGCCGCTGGGCAAGGCCTAATTGCAGGGATCAACGCTGCCTTAAAGGTGGCAAACCGCCCCCCCTTTATTTTAAAGAGATCGGATGCATACATCGGCGTAATGATCGACGAACTGATCTCCAAGGAGCTCGATGAACCTTACCGGATGTTCACAAGCCGGGCTGAGCATCGCCTTCTACTCCGCCAAGACAACGCCGACCTTCGGCTGCGCAAGTACGGCTATGAAATCGGCCTCATCGATAAAAACCGCTACCAACGCCTCATTGCTAAAGAAAAAACCCTGCATGATGAAATAGATCGCCTAGCTAAAAGCTTCAAACAGGTAAGCGGTAAAGGCTATTCTCTTTCCCAGCTCCTCTGCCGCCCCGACTACTCGTATACCCACATGCTCGCTGAGTTTCCTGATGATATTATCGACCACGGGAGAGAGATCAACACGCAAATTGAACTGTATCTCAAGTACGCCGGCTATATCGAAAGACAAGCCAAAGAAGTTTCTAAGCTCGAATCAATTGAAAAGATGTTGATCCCATCCACGCTCGACTTCAGCGAAGTCAGAGGATTAAGCAATGAAGCCAAGAACAAGCTCTGTCGAATCCAGCCCGTTAACCTCGGCCAAGCTTCAAGAATCTCTGGCGTTTCGCCTGCCGACATCTCCATATTAATGGTGGCCCTTAAGAGCAGCTCTTAAGCCTTGCCTACACAGCTCTGCATCCTCTTTTCGAATCTGCAAAACAAGCGCTTCATATAGCTGTTCAAACAAGGAGTTCATGCTCATCCATGTGAGTAAAATTTTTTAATTGAATATTTTCACTGCGAGAGATATCCCTAGATTAAAGTATTCTATAGAAAAGATCTTAAAACATGCTAGAAAAGAGAGAAGCACCCCCTTCTGTGCTGCTGATTACCCAAAACAGCTATCAAAGAACTTATATTAAAAGAGTTTTAAAAAATTCATTTTTTGTGATCGAATGCATCGACAGTTTTTCCGCAGTTGATTGGATGAAAAATATTCCGATTGACCTCATTATCCTCGATCAGAAAACCCTAGATTCCACTTGGGTGATCCTCTGCCAGCACATCCGTCAACTGCCCAGTTACCATACAACACCTATCCTTCTAATCACTAATAACCATAAAAAGAGGTTCTTTTTAGAAGCTCTGAACCAAGGCATTTCCGATTTCATTCACGAACCCCTCAATAGCGAAGAGCTCTATCAAAGGGTAGTCGTCACTCTGCAGACAAACCTAGTCAATAAAAAGATGACCCTTATTACCCAGAAGATCAAAAAACAGGGGGCTCCTCCTCCGCTGCAAAAAGAGCTCAAGCTGCGGTTTGTAACGACAGAGGAAGCAATTAAAGAGATTTCGAAAGCCAAACAATTCCACCGTCCTCTTTGCTTAATACTCCTTGAAATCGATGATTTAAAAAAATTATACGAGTTATTTCCCAAAACGACGATTAAAGGGATGATTCATGAAGTAGAAAATTTTTTAAAGAGTCGTTTACGCAAATTCGATGTTCTCATGCCCCAGGGAGAGGGCCGTTTTTTGATCCTTCTGCCCAAAACCTCCCATCGAGCAGCTATGATGATTGCTGAAACAGTCCGAAAAGAGGTCCATGATGCACATTTCTTTCCACGAAAAAAGGATATTACGCTAACATTCTCAATGGGTGTGATCCCCTATGATAAAACAATTCCTGTGCCTAAAGATACGTACGATCAATTTGAGGAGCTTTTAATCAAAGTCGATTCCGCCCTCAAAGAAGCAAAACAACAGGGCAACCGAGTTATTGGATGTTAAAAAAAAATTTTAAAACAACTTTACTGCTACCCTTTTTTTTGCTTGGGGGTGTCCATGCCGCTGAGCAAACAAGGGTAACAGCTGCAGCCCAAGCCGGTGAGATCGTACCGTCTCCTTCTGCGCCAAACATCGCTCTTGCTTATACGGTTATCGATCCTAAAATGCGAGCTCAGGACTTTAAAGAGGCTTTCGAAAGCCTGCGCAAAGAAAAAACGGCGGGCAAGGTCTTTTTCCAGCTCACAAACGGCTCAACAATCTCCAATATCATCGATATGACGCTGATGGCTAACTACACTCTAATCATGTTCCGATTCAATTCCACACAAGGGATCCGCTTCCAGCTCGTTAAAGTCGAAGAGATCGCCTCAATTAGCTACATGTAATATTCTAATGGCGTTTCATTTTCTTCACCTCCACCAGTTTCCTATTTTAGAGCAGCTTAAAATTGAAGAAGCCTTGTTGCGCTCAGATCAACGCAACTGGTGCCTCATTAATGAAGGATCGCCTGTTTCAATTGTGATGGGAATCTCAGGAAAAAAAGAAGAACTGGTCGACTTAGAAAGCGCCCGCCGAGACAACGTCCCCATCATCAAACGCTTTAGCGGCGGCGGGACTGTCATTGTTGATGAAAATACACTTTTTGTTACATTTATCTGCGACAAAAAATCCCACTCCTTTCCCGCTTTTCCTGAACCGATCATGAAGTGGACAGAAGGGATCTATAAAGATGTGTTCGTGCATGATCAATTTCGTTTGAGGGAAAATGACTTCGTGATCGGCGAGAAAAAAGTGGGGGGAAATGCCCAGTACATCAAAAAAGACCGATGGCTCCACCATACCAGCTTTCTATGGAATTATTCGGATAAAACGATGGAGTATCTCCTCCACCCAAAAAAGACACCCAACTACCGAAGCGGTAGGTCCCACTCCGACTTTCTATACCGGCTGTCTGATCATTTTCCGCATATGCCCGAAATCATTGAAAAGATTAAAAAATCTCTTAAGAAAAATTTCGAGATCTGTCCTTCTTCGCTTGACGAAGCCCGCTTATGTCAATCAGCTGATGCTCGTCAATCGACTACTCTGATCACTTAGAAATAGACCCAGCCTCCAAAAACACCCCTTATGAAGGGACAGATTTCCGCCTGTTTTCAACTAATTGAGAGAACCCTCTTTCAAAACTTTTTAAAGGATTTCTAGCAAAGCCCTTGCTGTACACCTCAAAAAAGAATTTACAATAACTTAGCCATCCGACATATTCGAAGGAACAACGGCAAAGAAAAACAATTTAAACTTGCCGGATGCTTGAAATATTTAAGCATTAGCCTCAATAAGGAGTCTGCACACATGAAACATTTTTTTTGGGTTATGAGCGCCCCACTGCTCTCGCAAGTACTGACACCAGGATTACCGGCAGGACTATTCTCCAACAATGCTCTGGCATCGAGCAACAACGGAGATTCGAATAGCACGTATAATCAAACAAATATTCGAGGCCAGCAGGAGGAGGCGATTGCTAGCGCTCCGGTAGACTCAGGATTCACTTTTGATGGAAGCTTTCTCTATTGGAATGCCAAAGTAGATGGGTATCAATTTGCTGAAACATTAAAGCTTAAAGGTTTAAATCCCGGCTCTGGTCCGGTTTCTATTAATGCAAAAGGAAAGCTTATAACCCCACAATTTGATAACTGGGACCCCGGCCTTCAGTTGGGCATCGGCTACGTTTTTCCTCAACGCGAGCAATGGCACGCCCGTTTATCTTGGACCCATTTTGATACGGATAACAACCGCACGATAAGCTCACCTTCCAGTGAGTTTCCTACTAATACAATCTTCCCAACACTTTTTCCGTTTTTGACCGGGACCGTAGCAAATCAAGCTTCCGCGCATTGGAATATGCATTTTAATACTTTGGACCTCGAACTTAGCAAACAGTTTGCCATTGGAAAGTGGCTCTCTCTTAAACCAAAAATTGGCCTCAGGGCTGCATGGATCAAGCAACATTTCAGGGTTAAGTACCATTCTTTGTTTGTCACAAATACTAATGTTTTTGACTCTAATCAAAAATTCCGTTGTAACCAAGAATTCGAAGGGATCGGATTAAAATTCGGAAACGATTTGCAATTCTACATGACTAGAGCTTGGTCGATCTTAGGGAATCTTTCTACATCTCTTCTCTGGGGATCTACAGAACTCAAAGAAAGAGCTACTGGCCTCATCTTCATTTCAAACACAAACTCTTTTCCTGAAACAGTAGATTTAAGCAGGTCTATCGATAAGATCAGGACAAACCTTGAAGGTCAACTCGGCTTGCAGTGGCAGACATATTACCATCATGGGAAATATCGCTTTGCAGCTTCAGCTCTTTATTCGTTTGCTTATTGGTTTAGTCAAAATCACATAACGAACCAATTTGTCACCTTTGCTCCCAATATTCAACAACCTGCTATCATGGATTCTTCCACTAACGGCGACTTGCAAATGCAAGGATTAAATCTCCAATTCGAGTTCGATTTCTAAAAACTAGGCTAAGCATTTAATTCCCCTTCAGGCTAGGAGCAAGTTCCCAGTCTGAAAGGGGTAGATGTTCACCCCGCGCCGAAGGCAGGAGGTGAACATCTGCCGAAAGGGATCTGCTGCCCATTTGTTTTCTTATCAGCGGCAGCTATTTTCCTTCTTTGCTAGGATCTGCTTTGTCATGCGGCAGTATAAAAGTCCAGAACTGCATAATCATGAAATTGATAATGGGTATGGCGATCCACACTGTAGCAATTGCATAAAAATAGTGAAAACCGTGGTCAAGAAACCCTCTAAGAATAAGAGTGCTGAAGAGATACGTCAGAGCGACCTGAATTCCAAAGCGAGAAAAATATTTCTGATGGTTGCCTTTTCTTAGAAAAGTAATGGAGTGGTGCCCAAAATAGGACACAACGGCACTCATGCTAACAGCAATGAAATTGCCATATAATAAGGGAAGGTCCATTGTCAAAACAAAGCTAACCTGGTAAACCAGCGATGCCAAGACTCCAATAAAACCGTAACGAACAATAAGTGGAATTTTTGTAAGGATCAAAGCCGCTCCTTAGCCTTTGAAAAAAAAGCATAAATTCCAAGAGCTAAAAGAAGCGCTCCTAAAATTAGGCTTACTTTTATTAAAAGAAAAAACATTTTGGGATGAAAATTAAATTCGAGTGTTCCCAGCCCTGCTGGAACGGCGACCGCCATAAAACGCCCGTTTGCCAATAGAATCGGCAGCGCATTTTCATTCCATGTGGCTGTCCATTCCTCATGAAATGTATCATTAAACAAAACGATTTGAGGTTTTTTCTGGTTAAGGTTAAGGACGATCTTGTCCGTTCCTACCGATTCATACTCTAATTTTTCTGCTCTAACAGGGTAGCCTGGTTGAAGTCCTTCAGGGAATTGATCGAGAATGACTGTTTCATGAGCTCGAAAATCCCCAGACCGCAACAAACCTGTTAGTTCATCATTTGAATTCATAACAAGAAAATTCGAAAAAGCAGAAAATCTAGGAAGAGCGTTTTGATTAATTTTTATTTCATTCGAAGTCGGAAAAGAGTATTTAATTCCGAATAATTCCTCAAGTCTTAAATCCTCTACACCTGGAAACACCATCCCTCTTGGGAAATACGTTGGATTCAATTCTACAAATTTCTCAAGATAATCCAAAAACGATTGATGAACCACCGAATCGATTCCACCGATGGTCCTTACGTGGTAACCGATAAACGCGTTCGAAAAAGCGCTATGATAGGAATAGCCCAAATAATTCCCTGGATAATTTACCCTATAGTTTTTAAAATCGGGAACATAAAAAAATTCACTGTTATTTTTACCGAAACATTTAATTCCATTTTTATTATCCTCCAAAACATCGTTAAAAAATTGAATCTTTTCATTAGTTAGCTCTGGATAAAGCTTTATTTGTTTAACGAAAGGAAGACCTCCTGAGTAACTATAAATCTTCAAAAAGAAAATTAAATCTCCAATTAAAAAAAGCGAAATGAATACAAAAAAGGCACGATGATTAATTTTCCCATGAACCAAACTTGCAAAAATTTCCCATAGAACAAGCAAAACAGCAGTAAACGCAAGTGCACCCATTAATGGATAAACCATGTCAACAAACGACGAAACATGCAGATATTGGCCCGGGTTTTGGACGATAGCCACAAATGCAGAAAATAGTACGGCTACAGATAGCGATAAAAGATAAAATCGGGTCAGCTTTTTCAGCCTTACCAGAAGCAAAATCGCAAAAGACCATGCCAGAACAGCAACATGATATAAACTCGGAGCTAGCGCATGAGAATAACTGTAAATAAAGATTGCAGCAACAACTGCTAGAGACGCGCTAATAATCAGTAGAACCACGTTATTGAATGATTTAATCGCGCTCAGTTTAGTTGGGAACTTCACTCCAGCCCAAATCATGAAAATAAACAAACCCATAATTCCGAGGCGAATTAGAGAGGTAAACTGCATTGATAAACTGCCCCAAGAAAAAGCTAAGTGAAAAAAAAAGGAGCCAAAAAATATCAGTGTAACGCTCCAAAGCACAGGAAATATTCGCAAATTCTTCTCTAAAAGCTGCACCTTGTTTTCATAAAACATTTTGATTGAGAAGAAAAAAATGGCAAAAATCAAAAAAGCAATAGCAACCCGAAAGATAATCGGATGGAGAAATGGCGAAAAAATAAAATCGAGCAGATCCTGAGCTGGCTGAAAGACGGTTAGAGATCCAAAAATTAGTATCAATAAGATCCAAGCTGATGCTGAAATTTTTGACTGAAAACATCCCATAAGGCTAAATATCAAAAAGATCGCTGTTGGCAGTCCAAAGTATAAAAGACAATGAAATTGAATATGCCCTTCTATTTTCATTTTCTGAAAGAACACCATACTTGTGCTTAGATCTATCCCAAAAACAGCAGGAATAAGGCCTGATAATAATCTATACCCATTGCTGCAAAAAGAAACGTGGGGTAAGGGACTGATAATCTTGTCAACTGGAGTAACAAGGATAGGGTACAACCGAAAAAGGGCCATTCCTAATCCAAACAAACAAGCAGCTGCAAATATAATATTCGGGTTTCCCCGAATCTTTCCCATTTTTTTTATATGCCAAAAAATCTGGACAGCAATAATCGGGAAAAAAAAAGCAGCAATGTAAGCCACATGCCCCTCTAAGAACATCCCAGCGCTGATGAGTGCCATTAAGATAAAATTGGTGATCGGACGGCGCTTATCATAAGAAATGATCAGGTAAATGAATAATACAGAGAGTAAAAAAAACTCTACCCCGATAAATGTGCTTGTCGTAAACCATGTAAACCCGGAAAGTTGGACGAGGGTTGCAGAGACAAGGCTAACTATCCGTGAGGGTTGGATAAACTCGAAAATTTTAAAACTTAATAAACCGATAAAAGCAATTTCAACGAATTCAATAAAAGTGAGACCTAAAAAAACGTACTCTTTTGGAAATAACGCCAAGATCCAGTTTGCTGGGTTAAGCATATGATGGTGCATGCTTGTCGTGAAGTCAATGCCGCCAAAAAGATAGGGATTCCATAACGGTATTTTCCCTTCCCTAAGCAGTTCATGACCAAAAAGAATATTAGGATAATGGTTAAAAATGCTGTCGAGTGTCGAAACAATGCAGTTTCCGTGAATAAAAAAAGGAGAAAAAATAATGAATGAAAAAAAGAAAAACAGGATCCATACCCTCTTAGAGAAAATAATTTTTTCAACATGATTAATAATTGTATCCGACGTGATCATACCATAAAATCAATTAATTTTTTATAACAACAAATGCCCGGGTTTGAACGAACGAGCTGATTCTTTTCTGAATTTGGATCATCGGATCGAATCCCAAGAAAAGGAATCCCTGCGTTTTTCGCACAGAAATAATCTGTATCTCGGTCTCCAATCATGATCGATCGTTTCTTATCCATGCGATACTTTTCAAAAGCATGATTAATAAAGTAAGGGGACGGCTTGCGACAGTCGCAACTCCCACCAAAACCCTTCGGATGATGAAAACAATAGAATGCTTCCTGGATGGGTATTTTTTCTAGCTCAAAAATCGACATCATTTTGTCATGCACCATCTTGAGATTTTCCAGGGAAGTTTTCCCTTTCGCATAGCTAGGCTGGTTCGAAATGATAAATAAAAGGTAGGCTTGACTCAAGGATTTTAATGCTTCCAAGCTCCCCTCAATCAGTAGTAAATCCTCTGGTTTCCGGGGAGACTCCCACTCATCTGTATCAGAGTAATAGACGTTATGGTTGATCACCCCATCACGATCAAGAAAGAGCGCCGGCTTTTTTTTCAACGACAGACTCCCACTTTGTTGGATATTCTTTTAATTTAGGATGAGAAACAATAAGATGGCAAATAACTACTTGGAATGCTTCTGCATGAGGGGTGGTATTGTCAGGATTAATAATGGGGATTAGAATTGCAGTGTCAGCAACTTCTGCTGCGTAGCCTCCATCTCGACTGACAATCCCGAATATCTTTGCTCCAATTTTTGCAGCATACTTCATTGCATAAACAAGATTTGAACTGACATTTTCAGCAACTTTCCCTCCTCCAACGGAGAGAATAAATAGAGCATCTTCTGGCTTAAGTCGGCTCGTCATCAACCATTTTTCAAAAGCAGTCTCCCAGCCTTCGTCATTTGTCCGAGCGGTAAGCTCTGACACATTGTCGGTTGGCGCATAGGATTCTATCCCTACAATTTTTCTAAAATCATTTACAGCATGAGATGCATTTGATGCACTTCCTCCAATACCAAGAAAAAAGAGGCGTCCTCCCATTGCTTTAACTTCCGCAATTCCATCGACTAACTCTTCAATGCTTTCTATGTTGAGCTTCTCGGTGATTTGAATCGTTTCCTGCAGATACTGCTCGGCAAAACTCATATAATTCTTCTCCTCAAACATTTTTTAGTGACTGAAATTTTTTGAATTCTTCTATTCCAGACAACGAGCCAACCTCGTAAAAACGCTCTGAAATTTCTTTTCCTGCAAGCTGTTCTTGGTGAAGGAGCGTTTGATAAAGGTCTGCCAAGTCTGCAAGAGATCCTTGCTTAAGCCATCTGAATGCTTCCTTCTTAAAAAGGCCAAGTCCATAGTCAATATGTTCCATCTGCGGAGTAATTTCTTGTTTGGAATATTTTAGAATTTTTCCTTGACAAAACTCAACGTTGCTTCGGTCCCAAAATCCCTGGTTATGATAAACCGTCATCAGCGCTTTCTTTTGGCTCTCTTGAAAAGTTTTTTGGACAGGTGCAAATTCACACGGTAAATAGGAGTCGCCATACACCACAAAAAAATTCTCGTCGAGATGGTCAAGAATGCAGCGGATTGCGCCGGCTGTTCCAAGAAGGGAATCGCCATCTTGGAAAAACCGGACACGCAGCCCAAAGCGGGATCCATCTCCTACATATTCCTCAATTTGCTTGCCCAAATATCCAACACAAACCACAACATCTTCGATCCCCTCTTTTTTGAACTTTTCAAGTTGGTATGCAATAAAGGGTTTATCGCGAATTGGAAGGAGCGCTTTTGGGATCTTTTCTGTTATGGGACGGAGTCGAGTGGCAAGCCCTCCTGCTAGAATAACGGCTTGATACAAAATCATTGAGTAACAACCTGTGTTCCAAAAAAATCAAACTTAAAGCGCACTTCGCTTAAGCCTTGTCCCTTCATTTCTTCAATAAGACGCGCTTTATCTTTGGCATAAAACATGAGAAAACCGCCTCCGCCAGCTCCAATCATCTTTCCTCCAACTGCCCCATTTTTAAGGCCTGCTTGGTACCACCGATCAACATCAGAATTACTTATATTTTTTGAGCGTTTTTTCTTATATTCCCAATGGATATTCATAAGCTCGGCAAAGGCCTTTAGATCACTGGACAACAGGGCTTGTTGGCTTTGTAGTCCAAGATCTTTGATAAAATGGAGATTTTCGAATATCGATTCATCCATTTCTTTCGACTTTTCATCTTGCTCCCTCAAGATGTTCGAAGCTGAGCGGGAGTATCCTGTAAAAAATAAGAGCAGGTTATCTTCTAAGTCATAGATCGTTTCTTTCCTTAGCTTAAGAGGAGATGCGTTAACGGTTCCGTCGGGGAAAAATTCAAAGCAGGTAATTCCTCCGTAGGAAGCAATGTACTGATCTTGTTTTCCAATAGGCTCTTTCAATAGATCAAGTTCAATATGACACGCCGCCTGAGCAAGTTTCTCTGGAGTCACGATATCTTTGTTAAGAGTATAAAGAGCTTTTAAGAGCGCTGTCGTAAAACTTCCAGAAGAACCCAATCCTGTTCCAGCTGGGATATCTGCCATACTTGCCACCTCTAAAAAAGGTAAGCGGGTTCGTGTGAATTTTAAGCTCTCGCGGATGATCGGGTGCTCAATCTCATCAACATTTTTTACACGCTCTAGCTTCGAATACTTGAGGACTAACTCATTTAAATGCATTTCTGACGTGTGGAGAGCAATATAGACATACTTATCGATAGCTGCAGAGATCAGAAATCCTCCAAAATGCTGATAGTAAGAGGGAAGGTCTGTTCCTCCCCCGCCAAGGGTGATTCGAAAGGGGCTGCGCGTAATAATCATTTCATAACCGTTTGTCTGGAATTTGCATAGATCGTTTCTACGACTTTTAAAGCCTCTTTGGAATCGTTAAGGGTTGGCCCTAAATTTTTCCCTGCTTCGATGCTCTGTATAAAATGCTTAAATTCTGTGCTCCAAGAGTTATCTCCCATCGGATATTCCCAAGATGTAGTTTCAGGAGGGCCCATTTCTTCGAGCATTTTGTAATAGGTTAATCTTTCGACACCATAACTTCCTCCAAGCCCTTCAATAACAAGCTTTCCTTTCTTTCCATAAATTTCAAAACTGAACAAGTTTTTCCATTCTGTACAACTGACATGCAAAAATGCCACCTGATTAGCAGGCGTTCTCAAAAGAAGAAAGCCATTGTCTTCTACGGGCATATCCCAAAAATAGGTATGGGAAAAGCCCTCAACTTCAGAGAAATCCCTTTCCAATATCCAACGCGACAGATCAATGAGGTGAACTCCTTGGTCGATTAACTCTCCGCCCCCAGACAAAACGGGATTTGCTCTCCATTCTTTATCATAACCAATTCTACCGCCATGGCCATAACGAGATCGGATGTACATGAGCTCCCCAATAGCGCCTTCTGCGATGAGTTTTTTTGTCTTTTGAAATGCGCGGTGGTAACGGTGGTTATAGCCGACGTGGGCGATGACTTGTCTTTCTTCCGCCAGGGTATTTAGCTCTTCGAGCTGCTCAGAAGATATTGCTGCGGGTTTTTCAATCAAGAGATGCTTTTTGAGACTTAGAACTTTTCGTGCAATAGGAGCTAGTTCCGAATGGACCGTTGCAACAATAACAATATCGGGATCGACTTCTTGGATCATCTCCTCCCAATTGATAAATGCAGGTAGACCGGCAGCCAACGTCCGAGCCCGCTCTAAGTCGATGTCTGCACATCCAACAAGCTCCGCTCCGTTAAGGTTTTCAGCTCGTTTTTTTCCGATTAGCCCGCATCCAATAATTGCAACCTTCATGTTCCGCTCCCCATCTTAATATTCCTATCTTCGGGGATGATGCGACGAAGGGTATAGATATCCGTTTTTTTAAGATGCTCTTTGTGCATATGAAGATCTTTCCAAGGATCCCATACAGCAGAAATTAACTTCCCTGTAATCCCGTCGCTTTCAGCCGATCCAAGATAAACGGCAAGAGCAGCTCCATACTCAAGAGGAGTTCCCCCTTCTTGCTTTACACTCAAAATTTTTTTATAAAAACTCGCACCGACTTTTTTTGGCCCAGCATCAAGAAGAGTCTGGGTCATCTGCGTCGCTAAGGCACCTGGAGCAATCGCGTTGACATCGATCTTGTAGTCTTGGACTTCTAGAGCCAATGTTTCGACAAATCGGACAACAGCAGCTTTTGAAGCGGCATACGCACTAATCCGCGGAAGTGGATTTGTTGCCCCCCCTCCGGAAAGGTTGATGATTTTTCCATAATGTCGCTTCTTAAATAGTGAGACAGCCTTACGGCTTGGATAAACTGTCCCCAAAACGTTAATGTCAAAAGTTTTTTTCCAACTCTCCCAGTCCACGTCTTCAATAGCTCCAAAAGGACCGTAAACTCCGGCATTATTCACTAAAATATCTAAGCAAGAAAATCGGGAAGCGATTTTTTCAAAGAGATCATCAACTGCTACTTCATCGGAAACATCAGCTCTTACAATTTCGATTTGCTGTCCCTCCATAAGAGTTGGAGCAAACTCTTCCCTTACCTCTTCAAGATCGCTTAAAGTACGAGAACACAAAAATACGGAAGCTCCTTCTTTAAGATATTGCCTGGCAATTTCTCTACCAAGCCCTTTCCCTGCTCCCGTTATAAGGGCATTGCGCTTGAATAGTTTCATTGTCTTCTACCTAGATTGATCTTCTTAATCATATTGTGCTGAGGCAACACCGAGTTAAGAAACCCTGTTTGATCAATAATTAGCGGCTTATTCATTTTGCTGAACTGCAAACCAGAAATATGCCGAAATTCTTCCCATTCAGTTGCCAATACAAGAGCGTCGGCTCCATTCATGACCTCAACAATCCCTTTACAGATTTTAACGTGTTTGAAAGATTCTGGAAGAGTTCTGACCTGAGGATCAAAAGCCGCAACGTGGGCGCCGCATTCCAGCAACTCCGTGCAGAGATGGAGCGCTATCGAGCTACGAGTCTCACTAGTTCTTGGCTTGTAAGCAAGTCCCAAAATCCCGATATTTTTTCCTCTTAGATCTCCAAGTTCCCTTGTTAGAGAATGGACCGCCCACAATTTATGATGATCATTACTTTTAATAATATTATCAATAAGCTGTGTTTTAAGAGCGTACTTTTTCCCACAATGCATTAAAAAGTTCACATCACGGGCCAACGTTCCTCCTCCAAAAGCTTCTCCTGGACGAATGAAGGCTTTTTTACCCACACGGGGCTCTTTTCGGAGCGCTTGTTCGACTTCATAAGCATCAGCGCCTACTTGCCCACAAACAGAGGCCAACTCATTTGTATATGTCACACAAAGAGCTAAGAATGTATTGAGTGCATGTTTCGTCATTTCGGCAGATTCGATGGAAACCCAAAGCAATTCTTCTGCAAACGGGCTGAGAAGGTTCTCTAACCTTTCTTTAGGGAAGTTGGAATCGGTTCCAATGACAATACGTTCTTGTTCCATGAATGCTTTGAGAGAATTGCCAAGGCGTAAATTTTCGGGACTACAAGCAAAAAATACTGTTTTATCTGAATATGATCTATGATATTCGGCTTGCATTGCGCGGGTCGTTCCAACAGGAAGCTGAGAAGAGATCAGAATAATTGTTCCATCTTGAATCCATGGAAAAATTGCTCGGATTTTTTCCTCCACACTCGAAACATCGGCTTGATCTTTTTCATCTACCGGGGTATCGAATGTGACCCAAATAATGTCGCTTTCTTGGACAAGTGAAAGATCGGTAGTAAAGGCCAAATGATTTTTGCAAAGCCCCTGGCTAATTAATGCATCGAGCCCAGGCTCATAAAGAGGCGCTCTTCCTTCATCTAACTGACCAATCTCAAAGTCTAAACCCAGGATTCCATCAAACTGCTTAGCAAGCGATGCAGCCGTCACGCTTCCTAGATGGTAGAGACCATAGATAATCGCTCTCTTTTTTCGTAAACCCATTTGTTCTTCTGTAACCATGCTAATGTCTTGAGGAGACCCTCCTTGATTGTATGTTTGGGCTTCCATCCTAATCTTTGAATTTTCTGAATATCCAAGAAAATAAAGGGATTATCTCCAATCCACCCCCGTTCCCCTCCAGTGTATTTCAACTGCGGGGAAACACCCATTTCTTCTGTGATGCATTGTACCGAGTAATTGACATCGATAAAAGCGGGGAAGCCCAAATTGAAAATGTTTATTTTCTCTTGAGAATTTTCGATAGCAAGAAACATCGCATCAATGCAGTCATGCACATACATATATGATTTCCTCTGCTTTCCATTCCCCAAAATTTCTAGCTCCGTCGGATCCGAGGACAATTTTTGAAAGAAGTCATAGACGTGTCCATGAGAGTATCTTTCTCCAAGAACGGAAACAAACCGAAAAATCCACCCTTGGATGCCGAATCCTTCAACATAGGCCGACATCAAAGATTCCCCAGCCACTTTTGATGCTCCATAAAGGGATGTTTGGATAGGGAAAGGTGCGTTTTCAGGAGTGGGAAATACTTCAGGCTCACCATAGACAGAACCTGTGGACGAAAAAGCAATTTGACGGATTCCTTGGATCTTCATGCCTTCGAGGATATTGAATGTGGCAATTGTGTTCTGCTCCAGATCTTTTAATGGGTGGTTGACCCCAAAGCGAACATCGGCATTTGCAGCAAGATGGAAAACAAAATCACAGCCCTCCATCACAGCAAATAGAGTCTTTTTATCAAGAAGATCGCCTTTAACCAAGGAAAAATGCGGTTTTTTCTGAGCATCTTCCAAAAACTCGATAAAACCGGTTGAAAAATTATCATAGACAATAACATGATCTCCTCTTTCTAAAAGACGATCAACCAAATGAGATCCAATAAATCCAGCGCCTCCGGTCACAAAATATTTTTTCATACGTGCATCGCATCCTCTTCAAGCACAATTTCTTCTAATCTTCGATTGATTACCTTGTCGATAATGTAGCGGGGGCGCTTTCTAACTTCGTCATAAATTCTTCCAATGTATTCTCCTAAAATTCCAATCGACATGAGCTGAACACCTCCGATAAATAAGACCATAACGAGAACAGAAGGAATGCCGAGCGGATAATTTTGATGAAGGATAAATTTGCTGACAAAGATGTAGCAGATTCCTAGAAATGACCCTGTTGCTAAGAAAAACCCTGAAAATAAGAGAAAGGTGAGCAAAGACGTAGAAAAACCAAAAATTCCATTAAATCCAATCCTAAATGATCCGGTAAACCGGTTGTAATTCCCTTCCCCCATAAAACGGGCATCCCTCTCATACTGGATTGTAGTTTGGTTATACCCAACCAGAGAGACAAGCCCTCTTAAAAAGCAATGACTTTCAGGCATTTTACGTAACCCTTCGATCACTCTACGGGACATGATCCGGAAATCGCCTGTATTCACGGGAATTGTTACACTAGCAATTTTATTGATAAGCTTGTAGCCCATATAAGAAACAGCTTTCTTAAGAAGTGTTTCCCCAGCGCGACTTTTTCGCTGAGCAGACACAACGTCAAATCCATTCTGGGCTTTATGAAACATCTCTTTAATCAGTTCAGGGGGATCTTGAAGATCGACGTCAATTACAACACAATACTTCCCGATACAATTTAAAATACCCGCCATTGTTGCTGCAGGCTGCCCAAAGCGGCGGCTAAATTTTAAAAGAGAAATACTCGGGTTCTTATCGACTTCCCCCAAAATCACAGCTTCAGTCTGGTCTGGACTAGGATCTAGAGAAAAAATGACTTCATAGGATCCAATCTCTTCCAAAACAGGAATAAGCCTATTTAGAAAGGGGATAATATTCTTTTCTTCTTTATAGACCGGAACGACAACTGAGATCAGAGTCATGAATTTTCCTCAATTAATAGCAAAGTTTGCAGCCCTAGCATCCTCATAAAACATCTTTACTGTTTCTAGAGAGTACTCCGTAAGATCCTTTCCAAAACTCTTTGTGGCTTCAATCAAACTAGCTGCCATTGTAATGATATCGCAACCACATTCCTCAGCTTGTTTTAGGTTAAAAGCTTCCCTTGCGCTAGCCCAAAGGAGCTCAAAATTAGGGTAATCAATAATGCGCTCTGCAGCTGACTTCATGATTGGCATTGGATCAACGCCTGCATTTGCGATACGTCCTGCAAAGATAGACAAAATCGCCCGTCCAGATGGATCTAGGGCATTAACTACCGTTTCTAACTGATCTAGCGTAAACATAGCTGTGATGTTCAAAGGAATGCCTTCTTCAGAAAGATCTTTTATAATAGGCGCGGTTATTTCTCCTTTCGTATTTGTGACGGGAACTTTGACAAAAATATTCTCTCCAAAGGAAAAAATCCTTCGCGCTTCCCGCGCCATCTCCCTTAAATCATCAGAAAAAACCTCAAAAGACACCGACATACCAGGAATCAAAGAGACTATCTCTGCAACAAACGCCTCATAGTCTTGAACTCCAGCTTCCCTCATTAATGTTGGATTTGTTGTAAATCCACTGACATCCCCATTTCGGTAAGCGGTGATCATTTTTTCTTTGTCTGCACTATCTAAAAAAAGCTTGATCTGACGCATATGCATCCCCAATATTTTTTAACATTTTTGTTATAAAGATTTTTCATATTCGGTTCAATCGAAGAATTTAAGGGGGGGGGGGGGGGAAGGGGTTTTAAATGGGGCACGATTAAAGGGTCATGTTTAGACGCAGCTTAAGTCAACGAACGCTACACATTCTTTTTGCTTTGTAGCCGCCCATACATCATAGCAAAAAAGATTTTCTTTTTTTTCTCCACTAGTTGCAACGATTGCAACGTCGGCGATGTTGAGGAGGGCCTGCCCTTCGACATCGGCTGGGCCTCCACTGCTGTAGAATAGGATAACGTCATAGAGGTTCTTTACAGACGTCAACAGCGCTGTGAGTTTGGGATTGCTAAGCAGCTCGACGCTGAGCCGCGTCGTTCCGCCGCTTGAAAGGAAATCGAAAGAAAGCTCTTGCCGAACTGGACAATGTGGAACTTCATCATGAAGATACTGCCACAATCCAGGAACATCCCTTGGATGGACAGGTTTATCAAAAACATACTGAACGACGAGGACTCGGTATTGGTGCATCGCAAGCAATTGGGCAAGCGTCGAAGAAAAATCGGGATTTTTTCCCCCAATGATGGCACAGCAAATTCCTTTTTCAAACTTAAGAAGAAATTGGGTGAGGCGACGGAATGTTTCTAAATCGAAATGAGATAATTGATCGATCGGCGCGTGGCAATATGCGGAGAGGGGGCCGCAGCTATTCAAACCACATAAAGAGAGCATTTCATGGGAAACGGGCATCCCCTTGACAAGGGAATGGGCGAGATAAAAGAAATAGCAGCCCAGAGCTCCTAAAAAAGCTCCTATCAAGGCCCACATCAGGAGTTTTGGGGTTTTAGGAATTACAGGAGTGAGGGCTGCATCAAATGGTTTAGATCCCACCTGATAAAGATGCTGGTCGATACTTTTGCTTTCGATCAAATGAGTCAGCCCTTCAACCATCTTCATCCCCAATTCTTTTTTAAGGAGGAGGATATTTTCTCGGCGCCATTTTTCAGGAAGGTTTTCCATTTTACGATTGATCTGATTGAGCTGCTGATTCAAGAGCTGCTTTTCCTGTTTCAACAAGCTAACAGTGGTCCTACGCAACGACTCAATCTTGTCTTCCGTGAGTTTAGCACGGAGCTTGGTGAGCTCGATGACCTGCAATAAGTGCTCGGAAATAAAGGACTTCTGCGTGTGCAGAGCTTCTTTGAGATGATCTTGTTCGCGCAAGCTCCGGTTATTGGCATCTTGGAGCCTTACAGCTGTTTCTCCTGCTTGCATGACAAGACCTTGCGTGACTGGATCAGATAGGATCGTCGTGATTGAACTAAGCTCAAAATGGGGCTGGTAGAGCTGTTCGGATAGATAGACTAATTGCTTGAGCTGGGCTTGCAATCCATCTCGCTGGTTGTTGTAGTCGAGATAGAGACGTTGGGCCGTATCTAGAGTAAGGCCTGCAAACTCATGGACGGTGGATCCATAAAGAGCGATATTGTCTTGCAAGATCTTAATTTTTCTAGACGTTTGCTCGATATAGTTTTTAATTTCTTCTTTTTCTTTAAAAAAAAGAGAATTTTTATCTTGAGGGTTTTGCGCATACTGCTTTTGCTGAGGTGCAGTTTGCTTGGCCCAGATCGCCGCTAAGCTTTTAGGGTCGTTGACCAGATCAAAGCCCGTCGCGATTTCCTCTCCATTTTCCAACTCATGTAAAAGCCTTAAGGCTTCTTCTTGCTGCTCAAAAAGAGTTAAAACCTCGCCTGCCATAGCTGTTTCTGGATCGACAAGGGGTATATAGGCTCTGCTTTCTTGAAGGCGTTTCTCATCCAACTCTAATGCAATCAGCCTCTCATCAAGACCTCTTTTCTGCTCATCGAAAATCGCATTGTTGCCATTTTTGGCGGTTGATAGCTGAATTAACGGTTTCTTGGAATCAAAAAAATCGCTGTTTCCACGGAATGTTTTTTTCAAAGGCGCTTCTTTGTCATCTTGAGACCCAAGTCGACTAAGCTCAAGATCGATTTCTAAAAGTCGTGAAGAATACGTGCTTTGGGGCTCTTGAAGAAAATCAAATTCCTGAGAAAAGCTCATGTAGCCGCCCTCATTCAGATTGTCCCTTAAATAGGCAACATGCTCTTGCAATGAGCCATCCCATTTCCGAGTAAGCTCATCCTGACGCTTTTCTAAGTAAGCCAATTGAGAGGTCACAATTTCCTCGTTTTCACTATGGATTGCCTTCTGGCAACTCCTCATCATTTGGTTGAGAAAATCTGCGGCAAGATGCCTGTCCCGATCGGTAAACGTGAGAAAATAAAGGCGGCGTTCTTCTTTAGATGACTTGACGACTAAGCGCTTACGGATGGATGCAATAACATCTGTCCAAGGCAAAATCTTCAGGCGATAGATCTTATTGGTTCCTGCAAGGGAGGGGAGCTTGGTGAGACATCCTGTAAAAAAAGGGAGAAAAATCTTTTCATTGAGGTTCCATTTTCCAAGCTCAACGCGATTTTCATCTAGAAGTTTAAAGGATCGATCATTAAGGACTTTGATTAAAAGGACCCTTGCTTTCTCCCCTTTATACTTAACTTGTTTAAAGGAAAATCCATCGACATCCGCAATGGAGCATCCGAGCTCTATCCCAATGTTTTCCCATATCCTTCCAAGTAGCCTCGTGATCCAGAAATGACGGTCCCATTCCACTTGCAACCCCAGCTCTTCAACGGCATCGCACAAAACAGTTCGAGAAGTCAGTAACGCTGAAGCCCCTGTATCCAAATTGGAACTCCCGCTGCCGATTTGGAATAAATCCCTGAGCTGAAATCCCATTTCATGGACAGCTTCTGCTTGCTTAAATGTTGCTTCTGCAATAAAACGGGGTTCTTTGATCAGGACTAAAAGGAATGCAAGAGAAGCACCGATCAAACAAGCCCCTTTGATTTTAGGAAGTGTTTTGTAGAACAGCCTCTTAAGATCAGAAAAACAAACAATGATCTCATCCGAGCGGTTTTTCATGGGACATTAACCCCTATGGATTTGATCCCCTTTGTCACAAGGTCAAGAGCAATGAACGTAGGGATCAATTGATTGACAAAACGGTTCCATTCGGTGATCGGTGTTGCTGCAATGTAGACAATATCGCCAGGGATCAGCAGCATGCTATCATTGGGAAGACGGACGACATGCTCCCAATGCAAGGTATAGATTTTCGGGTGGAGGATGTTACCGCGAATGATCTGAATGTACGACTTATCCCCGGTATGGGCAATTCCGCCTGCTTCTGCAATTGCCTTTCTCAATGTCATGAAGCCATCGGGAACATCCACGACCCTTTCTTTCCCGACTTCACCCAAAACCATCAGCGTTGAAGCAGACGGATCAGCGATATAGACCTTATCTCCACCATGCATCACGATGTTTTGGCTCATGTCCCCTTCTTTCAATAGTTTGAAGAGATCGACGGGGAGGAGGCTATCATCGCGGACAACGTAGCTTTTGAAGAGGTTGGCATTAGTCGGCACCTTGGCAATAGACAGCGTTTCAAAGAGACGGAGTCTTCCATCAACAGGGATATTCGGCACTTGGACAAGACCTGCCAGCTCTACTTTCTTTTTAATCCGGTCTTTGTACGCAATGAATACGTCGATGTCGCGAATCTGCTTCCGATATTGCTCTTGGATTAGAGAACGGGCCTCGCTTAATGTCAGCCCTTTGACTTCAATAGGTTGTAAATCCGGCAAATTAAGGCTGCCCTCCATGACTCGATAACCAACAGTTTGGCTAATCCTCTCGACGAAGGCAGCTAAGTCGACGCGTGTAGGATGGTAGATGGCAACTTGAAGAACATCCCCTTCATTGATTGTATCTTTATAGTCTTTGAGAAGCTCAAAGGAGATCTGCTCATAATTTTTTCCTTCCATCTGCAAAATTGAGAACTTCCCTTCGCGGATCCGATAAGAGTCCATGACAAACTCATCAGCGCCAAGGACTTCGCTTCCACGGTATGGGGGATTGGTACACGCTGCACCAATCATCAGAAAGAAAAGGGTGATAATGCAATTTCTCATGAAATCCGCTTTTTGCTAATCTTTGCGAATGGAAACTTATAAGCGAATCGAAAGACGATGGCAATGAAAAAAATCTTAGTAACCGGATCAGCCGGCTTTATCGGCTTTCATCTCTGCCGAGCACTCAAAAAACGGGGCGATGTCGTTGTTGGCTATGACAACTTCAATACCTACTACTCTCCAGGGCTAAAAAAAGCGCGAACAATGCTGCTTGATCAGGACGGGATCGAAACGCTGCGTGCCGACACCTGTGATTCTGCTACACTGCAACAATGCATTGATGCATATGAGATCACCCACGTTGCCCACTTAGCTGCGCAAGCAGGAGTCCGTTACTCTTTAGAAAACCCTGATGCTTATGTGCAGAGCAATCTCACCGGGTTTGTCCAAGTATTGGAAGCACTCAAAACAAGACCGCATACCTCTTTGATCTATGCTTCTTCCTCTTCCGTCTACGGACTCAATACCAAAGTTCCGTTTGCAGAAACCGATCAAACGGATAAGCCCGCAAGCTTTTACGGCGCAACAAAAAAAAGCAATGAACTGATAGCCCACGCCTATCACCACACATTTCAAATTCCGATGATTGGGCTCCGCTTCTTCACTGTCTATGGCCCCTGGGGACGCCCCGACATGGCCTATTATTCTTTTACAAAAGCTATCTTGGAAGGCAACCCGATCAATGTATACGACAGGGGCGAGGTGAAGAGGGACTTTACATACATCGATGACATCATAGATGGAACAATCCAAGCAATCGACCGTTGCACCCGCGGCTATGATATTATTAATCTGGGCAACCATACTCCAAAAAGCGTCAATACAATGATCGAAATTCTAGAAAATCTTTTAGGAAGACAAGCGGTCCGCAATGAGATGCCATTACCTCTTGGAGATGTTCCCATCACCTTCGCAGATTTGACCAAAAGCCGCGGCCTTCTCAACTTCGCTCCTCACACTACCCTTGATCAAGGACTCGAGCGCTTTGTCAAGTGGTACTTTTCCTACCACGGAGTGAACCGATCATCGGAAACCCTCATCTTTAACCCGTTAGGGGCTCGTTTAATGCGGTGCCCAGAAAGCCTATAGACGCTGAAGAACGCTATGGCCGCAGTCAGCATAAGGTAGAGAGCTGGAGCGCCGGTCCATCCCAAAGTTTTATACAACCAAAGACTTACTGCTGGAGCTGGACCTCCAATTATTTGAGAGCCGATCGCATAACCCAATGAAATAACGGTATACCGACAAAAGGGGGGAACGAGCTCTTGGGCCCAGGCATGATAGGGGGCAGAAAAAGCAACGCCTAGGACGATCAAAATGATCCGCACAGCGATCACCGTGGCCAGAGTAGCATCCTTCAAGAGGATAAAGAGGGGGATAGAAACGAGGCTCGAACTTGCCGCGGCGATCATCATCACCTTCTGACTGGAGGTGCGCATTGCTAAATACCCAAAGCAAGGCAATAAGCAAAAATCGAAAAGGAGGAGGAGCGTATTGATGTTCATTACTTGCGATTTCGTTAGCGATGTGATGAGAGGCACATAGCCGTTCATCAGAGTAACCGCAAGAGCGTAAGTCGTGTAGCTAAACCCAGAAACGCAGATGATGGCTAAAAGCGCATAACGATGGGAATGGAGAACCTCTTTAAGGGGAAGGTAGCGCGAAACGTCCTGCAAAAACTCTGCGGCTTCCTCCGTTTTTAAACGGAGAACTATTCCGATTAGAGCGGTCAAAGATCCTGCCCAGAGCAAGTAACGCCAAGAGCTTTCAATCCTGTTCCAATGGCTTAGCAGGGCGACCCCCCCAGAAGCAAGCAAAATCCCCGCAATCGTCGACGCATCGTAAAGGCTGCTCATCAAATTTTTTTTCCCCTTTTTAGTGTGCTCGAGAACAAAAATCGCACCTCCACAAGATTCCCCTGCAGCACAAAAATTTTGGAGGACGCGCACTATTGCAAGGAAAATCGGGGCCCAAATTCCGACTTGCGCATATGTAGGCAACAATCCCATTAGAACCGTGGTGAATCCCATGAAGATCAATGAGACAAACAAGGCATTTTTACGTCCCCATGTATCACCGATCCATCCAAAAAACAGTGAACCTATCGGCCTTGAAAAAATTCCAAGCGGAATCATCCCATAAGTCAAGATCAATCCTGTGACCGGATCATCGCTAGCAAAGAATAACGGAGCAATAAAGGGAGCAAGCATCCCAAAAAGGGCGTTGTCGTAGTGCTCCAGAATGTTTCCGATAAATCCAGCCAGAGTCTGACGTGGTGAAGATTTCGTCATGCGCTGCTCCTGTTTCTGTCCGATAAAAACACCAAGAAGCGAACATGGCGGCATATTTCACGCTCCCTACGCCGGTATTACCCGGATCAAGTAATGAGAGTTAGATCTATGATAAAGATCTTTTCAGCCTCCGATTAAAGACCATTGTTAATTTAAGCTTCTGCCGGTTTGTAAGTTCTTCTGGATCAAAAATCGACAAAGCCTTAATTCAATAGCAGTCTTTTTATAGGCACCCCTGGTGATTAGCCACGGATTTTAACTAAGCGGTTGGAGGGATTCAAGCGATTTTTTTTGGAAAAGATAAAAATAATTCTTGTCAAATTTCTAAAAATTTCAGAGGTTAAGTTTGATAACCCCTAAGAGCCTGGGCCAAAATAAAGATCGATTTAGCAAGATCTCCGTTCAAAAAGTTGTCCCCTCCTTCGATCTTGAGCTAATAAGATGCAAAAGGAAGAAATGATTCATTTTCATAGCTGCTGCAAATGGGGTTTCCGTTTTCTTCTATGTGTAGGGCTTCTTGCCTTTTCGACTCTCTTTTGTACAATAAGTCTCTGCGCTGACGATGCACCTTCTCCTCCTGCAACAGCTCTGACGAAGGAGTCAATTGCTCAGCCAGTGAAAAAAAAGACCGATGAAGCTCCTTCGCATTTGATGGTGGGACCGGGTCTCTTTAATGTAGATAAGAGCCACATCCGTTTCATGTACCAGCTCGAATATCGATGGGAACCTCATTGCCACCATGTCAGGCCTCTGCTCGCCTATTTTGCCACAACTGACCAATCTTTTTACATCTGCGGCGGTGTTGGGTACGATATTTTTATCGGAAAGAGATTTGTAGTCACGCCGAGCTTTGCACCCGGGTGGTATCACCAAGGAGATGGAAGAAGACTTGGTTTCCCACTGAATTTCCGTTCATCGATCGAAGCTGCGGTGGTCCTCGGAAATAAAGGGAGGATCGGCGCCCAGTTTTTCCACATCTCAAATGCACGCATGCTCTTGCGCAATCCGGGGGCTGATTCCCTCATTTTCTATTACGCAATCCCCGTCTTCAGATCTAAGAAAGAAAAGTAAGCTCTCCTTTTAAGAGTCTTCCAATCGACCCTTATTTAATGACTTTTCCAACCATAAACCGATAGACGAAACAGCGGTCTTCTTTTTCCAATCTTTGTTCGAGTTCTTCATTGCGCTGGAAATTCTCCGACAGCTCGGGAAGCAGATGATGGTTCGACATAAACTGGCGCATACAGAAGCGCGCCCCTTTTGCCGCAGTTCGGAACACTGCACGTTGGAGCCGATCGAATTGCTCCGCTGACAAATAAGATGCCAGATCAGAAAGGGAGAAGACATCGATGCTTTCATCAGGGGCTGATTCAAGAAAGGAAAAAATATTTTCCGTTTTAGTTTGAAGGCAAGGAAGACGTGGCTTGATCTGTTCTACCCCTTCCTTGATCAAATAAGGTGGAAGAGCATCATGAGAAACATATCCTCTGAGCGCTAACGAGACAAGGAGTGCATTCTTAGCTAAATGCTGGGTTAAACACCGGTTCATCCGATCGAGGATATAACATCCCGGCCGAATCTGATCCCCTAGATATGCATATAACCCAGGATCTTTAAAAAAGAAACGGGTCAGCCATGGGTGAAGAGCGATCCCCACCGCAGTTTTCCATGTCCTGCTGTTCCAGTCCTGCTCAACGAACTTTTTTTGCTCTTCAATGTCATTGAAAGAAAATAGCTTTTCAATTTTAGGGCCTCGGAGAAGATGCATGATCCTTCCTAAAACCTTACAAAATTTTTCAGTTGTTCCTTGATAAATAATTCCTTTTTGGATCATTTTCAAGCGAATCTTCCAAAATTCCATGCTCTCGAAAGAAAGATAAGGAATAAGGGAGGAAAACAATGATAACCGGTCGGAATGATCAGTAATCCCCAAAAAGGCTTGGTATTCCTCGATGCTAAAAGCTTGCATTGCGGCAGTTTTTAAGTGGAGGAGATGAGTCTGATAGGCGTTAGCATCAATAGAGATCAGCTGCTTACAATCTGAAAGCAAAAGATGCAGAGGACGGTCGCCGCTGCCTGTGATACTGACAACACGATCTTTCGGTTGAATATTTAAGGCATCTTGTTCTGTTTGCCAATCTTCATTTCCAAAGCTATAGCTCAGGCGTGAAAAAAACGGGGCCATTAATTCTCTCCAGTTCGATAAAAATCCGAAGGGATACCATATTTTTCTCACAGTATGCGAAGAGTGAAAAAAACTCTAATAATTATTAACCTAACCTGCCTAAGAGACTAAATAAGAAGATCAAGATACAAAATTTGCGACATAATGCAAGTCTTTAGATCTGTAGAAGGAGTAAAAACTTGTTACGAAGAGAAAACAGCTTAAATGATCTCAGTCATTTGTAGGAAAGCATCTGGCAAGTACTCGAGCAGATCGGATGCAGTCATGCAATAGGATGTTAAGTTAATAGCTGCATGCTCTCCAGCAAGTCCATGCAATGCTGTCGCAAGCAAAGAAGCTTTCACAGGTTCTAACCCTTGCGCCAGCATTGCAGCAATCATCCCAGTCAATACATCGCCTGACCCAGCGGTTGCCATTCCCGGATCGCCAACAGCGATAATAAAAGGTGGCGCATGAGGGGAGAAAATCCACGTTGGAGCTCCCTTAAGAACAAGAGTGATCTTTTTCTTTTCCGCATACATCTGGCAGCTTTCGTGGAAATGGATATCGTCTTTAGGAGCCTTAGGTTGGTCTAAGAGACGGTTCATTTCCTGCCAGTGGGGCGTTAAAACAGAATTTTCCGGCAACTTCACGTCAGGATGCTCAGACAAATAAAAGAGGGCATCCGCATCGAAAACGGAAGGGACGTCAAGATAAGGAATAAGATGTTTCATCATCTGGTTGGCCTCTTCGTTCCTCCCAATCCCCGGCCCCACAAAAACTGCTTGGGCCCGAGAAATCTCTTCGATAATCCGCTCGGAAGAGTTTGGATCCCACCCTTCTCGAATTAATTCATAGGGAGCACTGTTCAGAGACTCTCCGATACCGATTGGATAGAAGAGGCGGACAATTCCAACGCCCGATTTCAGCGCGCCGTAGCTAGAAAGAATGGCAGCACCAGACATTCCAGGAGATCCTCCAAAACCAAGAACGTATCCCGCCTCGTACTTGTGGCGGGTCCGTTTGATCTTCGGCATCAGAGTAGACAGAGATGCTAAATTCACCAAATAAGCAGAGGGCTTTGCTTCATTGATATACTCTTGCTTCAGGCCAAATGACGCGTAGACAAGTTCGCCGGTGTGATCCCAACCACTTCCAATGAAAAAACCGAGCTTCGGCAGGCCTAAATAGATCGTTATTGTCGCTTGAATAGCGACTGTCTCAACAATCCCCGTGTTCCCGCAAACACCTGATGGGATATCGATGGCGATGATCGGTAGTTCCGATTCGTTTGCCGCTGTGATGATCTTGGCAAGAGGTCCTTCTGCCCTACCTTTAAAACCTGTTCCGACAAGGCCATCGAGGATCACCCCTTCGGGGTCAAACATCAATTCATTCTCTTGATGAGCAAAGTGGACCTGTCCGCCACGCTGTTTGAACCTATCGCACATCTGTCTGCACAGAAGGCTGCAACTATCCAGCGAATAGATGTGATAGGCAGCCACGGAAAACCCTTTTTCAATCAGCCTTCTTCCTGCAGCGTACGCATCGCCTCCATTATTGCCTTTTCCGACAAGCAACGTCACTGTTTGATCGAGACCATGCCGATTGATAAAATATTCAATATGATCTGCAATTGCAGCGGCGGCATGTTCCATGTAGTCAACTTCCGATGCCCCTTTAGCAAAAGCCATACCTTCAATGCGAGCCATCTCATCTGCTGTCACGACTTTGATCCCTTCGATCACCATACTCCACCCCTGCAATAAACTACCGTGCTTTTTGAGCACTATAATGCTGGTAGTTCAAAACCTACAAGGGATTTGAAGCAAAAAACTATAAAGCAGTAGTACACCGAAGCAATCTCAAAAGCTAGTCGCGGGAACTTCAATAGGCCTGAATCTCCAGAGTTAAACCCTACTCAACAGGCATGGGAAGTGTTAAGAAATCGGTACTTAGAAAATCAAAGATGCTCTTCTTTGATGGCTCGCTGCAGAAGCGATTTGACAGCATCGCGAGGGTTAAGCCCTTCATAAAGGATCGCGTAGATTGCTTTGGTGATCGGCACTTCGATATGCGTTTTTTGCGCTAGTTGCAGCGCGGAAACGCAGGTGTAAGCCCCTTCAACAACCATGCCGATTTGTTCTTGGGCTGTTTGGGACTCGAGTCCTTCCGCGATTAATCTTCCAAACATGTAATTGCGACTCAGCTTTGATAAGCAGGTCACGCAGAGATCTCCAAGTCCAGAAAGACCATTCAGCGTTTCTGGATTACACCCTTTTGTAATCGATAGTTTGCGGATCTCATGAAGCCCACGTGTCATCAAGGCTGCTTTCGTGTTGTCTCCAAAACCAAGGCCATCGGAAATGCCGCAGGCTATTGCAATGATATTTTTCATTGCGCCGCCAAAGGCTACCCCATTAACATCCCCATTAGGGTAGATCCTAAAATAGGGCATTGTGAAGATATCGA
Organism: uncultured bacterium; assembly: GCA_964580785.1. GTDB lineage: Bacteria > Chlamydiota > Chlamydiia > Chlamydiales > Rhabdochlamydiaceae > Acherontichlamydia. Next base: position 12,485 of record CAZOKX010000011.1, on the reverse strand, counting down.
CAATCTGGTGCATAACTTGGGGATCATAGGATGCACATACGATCGAGGTGGGAAGCTTATGAATCACCTCTTCGGCATGGCTCGGTCCGCTTAAGCAACAAACCGACTTACGGCTTTCCTCGCCTAAAACTTGGATCACAACTTCAGGCAATAGGAGCCCGCTGTTTTGTTCGATTCCTTTTGAGGTGATCACGATCGGACATTGAACGCCACCGAATGCGAGGACCTGCTCAAAAACAGGGCGAATCCCTTTGGATGTCACGGACTCAACCAAAAACTCAGCACCACTAATTGCTTCTTCCAGGTCGCTTGTAAATACGACACGGTCATCTGCTTTATAGCGAGGCAGTTTGGGATGTTCCCTTTTTTTCCTAAGCGTTTTTGCCGTTTCAGGATTCGATGACCATAACATCACATCATTTCCCTTTGAAGCAAGCAAAGAAGCTAAACAGAATCCCCAGGTACCAGCACCTAAGTAAGCAATACGCATACGAAGTCCTATAAGTAAAATAGCATCATATCAAAAAAAGGATTTCTGAACCTACCTCTGTCATTATTTTCGTCAATTTTCAATCGAATAATCAGAAAACCGACGGAGCTTGAGTTCCTCTATTCGTTATTTTCCACGTAAGAAACAGAAGGCAGTTCTTTGCCTTTCCACTGCAAAGCAAGGTCAGGGGTCGGATAATAAAAGGAGGGGTGGAGCTCAAATCGTGTTAGCGGGGAGGGAAGGCCGGAAAGGATCGAATAAACATACCGATCAAACGCAAGCAGCGCCTCTTGCACTGTTTGCAAGCTTTTCTCTCCACTGGCGTTTTTTAAAGGAGCATAAGACAGATTGCGCGGGTAGAGAAGGACTTCAACTTGGGATGCAAAGGGGAGAAGATCAAAAATAAATGTCTCATACTTCCAAATTTTGGCAATTTCGATGGAGCTTCCGTGGGCTGTTCCAAGTAAAACGGGCGCTTGTTTACGAGCTAAATGCAGTGGAAGGATGCACTCTGGGTCAGCGGCAACCTGCTGGATGAAATCCATATGGAAGGAAAACAGGCTTGTATTGGCAACGGAAAAACGGGGTGCTCCATCAGCGTTTAGCGCTAACATAGTAGGATCGCTCAGCTCGGAATACTCAACAACACTGGTTTTACCGCCCTTGGAAACAACAACTCCCATCTTTTCAGTAGAGGAAGCCCTTGGAACGGCCTTAACGATTACATCAGCCTGCATCCGAAAATGATAGCCGATCAGCTCTGCATCAAATGGGTCCGCCAATGGATTGTCGACTAAAATCACATTGACATACTCAACACCTTCTGCGCGCCACTTATCATATAGGCCTACCCGATACAGCAGATGGAGGGCGTTTCCATTTCCATCCGGACCTTCCGCAAGCTTCCCAGATCTTTCCAAAAGCCAGTTTCCCCGATCATCGCAAAAGGGTAAAACCGATTGTTCAACAAAATGCAGGTGGGAACTTGGAAGATTAAAGTTGCGATGAGCTTCAAAAAACTCTTTTGTCGCTTCATGATTGAGTGGGGATGTCATGACCGCTAGATGCAAAGCCCTTCGCGCGCGCGCCGATGCGCTCCTGCTCCGTTCGCAAAACAGTTGAAACAGGCTTTTTCCTTTGATCGGTGAAACGGAAACAGCTCCCTTCGGTCCATTGACGCCAAGGCGAGATCCTTGTCCTCCAGCTAAAATGAGACACGCGACCTTTCCTTGTCCGACCAACTCTTGCCCTACCGCTTGATCAACATCCGATCCGGAGCAAGAATAGTTCTGTATCGGTTCCAGAGGCTGCTGTGCTTGTACCCTGGAAAACAAAAGGTCGCGCTGCCGTTTAAGAAGCGCTTTGTCGTACTTGTAAACTTGCTGCCCAAATTGTTTTTTTTGTTCTTTCGATAGAAATTCGTACCCGGCCAAAAGATGTTTTTGCCCTAATTGCTTTAAATAGAAGTGGAGTGAGTCTTCTTTCATATTACACTTGAACTATAGAGTGCCTGGAAAACATGCTTGACCGATAGCGCACGAAGGTCTCTTTTCTTAGGTGATAACAAAGGAATATGTGTCAGATTGGGATTTGGCGAAGGGACATTCTGCTTAAGGACACCATGTCGAGGATCGGCCCATAGAGAAACAATGCGGACTGGGAATGCACAATCGAGGTAATAACTCATCGCAAGGGGGCCTGAATCAGGAAGGACAAGATGTGTACAGTGGTTCTTAATCAGCGAAAGGACGTCGTAAAGCCTTGTCTTTCCACGCAGATCGATGACTCCAGGAATCTTGATCGGAGGGTTTGAACTAAATCCAAATAGTAAGACCTGCCCCTTTTTTTCACCTGTTACTAATTCAAACAGCTCTTTCCAATAATCAAGAGGCCAGTTTCGATCAAACGAGGAATAGAACGTCTCGGTCTGCAGGTGCACACCAACGCAATGTTTATCTTTATCGATTGGAAACCGATCGGATAGAGCATCCCATTCCAAGCGCCACTTCAACTTGGGGATAAGCCTGCCTCTTTGCCGAATCAGCCAATTCGTCGGGTCAGGCTTTTCTAAAATCAGATCGAAATCGGAACGCTTCAATTCCAGTTTTTCTAAGGTATGGTCTAAATCAAAGGGACTATGCCTCTTCCAGTCGGGATCTACGAACACCTTAAGCTGATCAAGGAGCTCAAGCCCCTCTTTAAGATCGGAACGGGTGATGTAAGTGATCTCTGCTTCGGGAAGAAACCTACGGATCTGATGATTGAGTCCATAAAGACCCAAAGCAATATCGCCCATGCCGCGATTCCAGCAAATCAAGATCCTTTTTTTTCCCTCTTTTTGCGCAGCCTTTAGGATCTGATCCAAGGGGTTAACCCCATATTTGCGCCATAAATGCTTAATCATGACCAGACCTCTTGCATATCTAAGGGTTCATCGCTTTTTGGGATTATTTTGGTTGCTTGTTGATTCAATCTGTCAGAGTGCCGTGATATGAAGTTTTGATCGCTTACCACAAAGCATTTTTTGAATTGCGTGGTACACTTCGTCCGCTTCGATCCGCTTCATGCATCGAAAGTCAATGGGACACGTGCGCTGATAGCAAGGAGAGCATTCGACATGTTTGTGAATCACCGTGCCTGAACGGTAAGGGCCGGTCACAATTTCGCTGGTCGAGCCAAACAAGGCGACGATCGGGGTCCCTAAAGCATCGGCAACATGCATCGGGCCTGAGTCATTGGTCAGCAGAACATCGCATAAGCTAATAATACTTGCAAGTTCGCAAAGTGTTGTTGCTCCTGCCAGATTGATCACCCTCGAAGAGAGCTCTTCACAGATCTCTCCGACCAATGAAGCCGTTGCCTGATCACCGAAGAAAACGAGATAGAGGTCTTGGTCTTGCAACAAACGCTCGGCCACTTGACGGAATCTCTCAGGGAGCCAGCACTTCGCTGAGCCGTAAGTGGCGCCTGGGTTGATTCCTACTACAATTGCCCCCTCTGGAACCCCTCTCTGCTTAAGGAGAGTTGTTGCATCTGCAATCTCTTTTTCTGTTAAATAGAGGCGTGGAGCGGTATCCGATACCGGAATCCCTAAAGGTTCAAGAAGCATCTTATAGGTCACAACCAGATGTTGATGTTGAATGTTGTCAGGAAGAGGCATACTGCGGTTAAGGAGAAGCTTTCGCCCATTGCATTCATAGCCTAGACGATTAGCTACTTTTCCTTGCCAAAACCACCAAGCTGAAGAAAACGAATGGGTTAAAAGGATCCCTAAGTCGTATTGCCCTTTGCGCAGCTTTTCCATAATGTTTTTCTTTTCGCTGCGCCGCCCGAACCCCCCTGCTTTGCTAAAGCAAAACAACTCATCGATCTCAAGATCCTGGCGCAGAAGCTCGCAAATGGGAGAACGACACATGGCTGTAATGCGCGCTTTAGGAAATGCTTTTCTAAGATCGGAAAGAATTGGGGTGGCCATCACTAGATCGCCGATCCAGTTTGGCATACGAACAATGATATTTTGAGGTTCTAATCTTTCAAGGGTCTGCATCAAACTCGCTTGGGTTTTATGATCCAAACATTAGTCATTAACCTCTTCTCAATCTTGCGGTTTCGCACTTCGCCAGTCCAAACTGAAAACAAAATCGAGCTTAACAGTACTTCGAGGTTACTGTAATGTCAACATCAAAGACCTCGAGAATTGAGCAAAAAGTTTCAAATTTCACGAGATCAAAGAGTAAAAAAATAGCATGTTTCTGGATTTTTCACACCCCCTCTCTGATTTAAAAAAATTTTCACCTACCTGTTTTCTAAGAATTTGATTAAACTCGGATTTTAAACTACAAGTAATTCATGTCCCCTTTCTCCGATCAATCGACTATTCTAGGCATCGACCCGGGAACGCGCATTACAGGCTACGGCCTTATTAAACATCATCACTGCTGCTTTGAAGCAATCGATTTTGGCTGCATCCGCCCCCCGACTTCATTGGACGGGCCGCAAAAATACCTGATTCTGTTTAATGCAATCGATTCGCTCTTGGACCAGTATCAGCCTGACGCTGTCTCTGTTGAAACACAGTTTGTCTACAAAAATGTCCAGAGCGCAATTAAACTCGGAATGGCGCGCGGAGTCGTCCTCCTCGCAGCGGCAAAACGGAACATCCCGATCTATGAATATGCACCGAAAAAAGCTAAGCTTGCCGTTGTTGGAACAGGCTCCGCCAGTAAGCAACAGGTTCAAAAAATGGTGCAATTTCTTTTAAAATTGCCTATGCCCCCCCAACCAGAAGATGCGGCTGACGCCTTAGCTTTAGCCATATGCCACGCCAACACAAAAAAAACAGTTTTAATCCAAAGGTCGCACCATGTTTGAATACATCAAAGGGACTCTTACCGAAACTTCTCCAACTAAAGTCACCCTTGAAACGCATGGCGTCGGGTATCTCCTCTTTATCCCCCTTAACAACTATGGAAAATTGCCAAAAATCGGCTCTCAGCTGATCCTTTATGTCTCGACCGTGATCCGAGAAGATTCGCACAAAAACTACGGTTTTTTAACAGCGGGCCAGCGCGACTTGTTTGAGAGCTTGATCGAAGTCTCCGGCATCGGACCTAAAACAGCCCTTGCTCTGTTAGGACACATGGAAATCAATGACTTGCAGTTTGCCATCGCTCAAGGCAATGCCCCCGCTATCTGCAAAATTCCAGGAATCGGCAAAAAAACTGCAGAACGCCTTGTCATTGAACTCCAAGACAAAGTAAAAAAATTCAACGACAAATCGGACTCAGACCATTCCCTCCTCTCGTTAGGAGGCCGAGGAGTCATCAGCGATGCGATCTCCGCCCTTGTCAATCTAGGCTACAATCCCGTGCAGGCTCAAAAAGCAATTAAAACTGCCCTGGGCAAATCGGAAGAAGAACCAGAACTGGCGAAACTGATCACCAGCGCTCTCCGCTCCATTTAAACTTCACGCTGCTGTTGAATTAGAAGAGGTGATCCTGTATCATACCTGGGCAAATCAAACCATTTTTTCTCTATGGATTTTGTCCACCGTCCCTACCAACCTGGCGAAACGATAGCTGCCGTAGCCACACCTCCTGGCGAAGGGGGCGTTGCGATCATCCGCATTTCAGGAAAAGATGCCTTGACCGTCGCAGAAAAAATTTATTCGGGCCCCATCCGTTCCTATCCATCCCATAAAGCCCATTTTGGCAAAATCCTTAATGCAGCAGGAACTGTTGTCGATGAAGTCCTTATCCTGCCGATGCTCGGGCCTAAGTCTTATACAGGCGAAGACACGATCGAGATCCACTGCCATGGAGGAAGCCTGATCACCCGCCGCGTTCTGGAAACGGTGTTTCAAGCCGGCGCTCGTCCGGCGCAGCCAGGGGAATTCACCTTTAAAGCCTTCATTAATGGAAAACTCGATCTAGCCCAAGCAGAGGCCGTCCAAGAGCTGATCGGAGCTAAAAATGAACTGGCCCTCGATATGGCTGAACAGCAACTACAAGGGAGGCTCTCCCAGCAAATTGCGGCTTTTCAAAACGAGCTCGTCGCTATCGCAGCGGTTCTAGAGGCTTGGGTCGACTTCCCTGAAGAAGACCTCGAATTTGCTTCGATAGAAGAGGTCGTTGAAGCTTTGTCCTTATTAAAAAATAAAATGCAGAACCTGTGCAATACGTTTCATGAAGGGAAAATTCTCCACCATGGGATCTCCCTCTGCCTCGTCGGCCGGCCGAATGTGGGCAAGTCCTCTTTAATGAATGCGCTGCTTGGCAAAGATCGAGCCATCGTCACCGAGATTCCCGGTACCACGCGCGACGTCCTTGAAGATGACCTAAGGCTCGGCAAGCTCCATTTCCGCCTCATTGATACAGCCGGCATCCGTGACACCGAGGAAATCATTGAAAAAGAGGGGATCCGCCGATCGAAAGAGACGATGCAAAGAGCAGACCTGATCCTCCTTGTCATGGACATCTCCAAAGAAGTATGCGCACAATCTCGAGCCCTTTTAGATTCAGCACTTCCTGAAAAAACAATCCTTGTTTGGAACAAAGCAGATCTGTCAGAACGCTGTCCGACGATCAGACAGTTTTCCCACCAAGCGATCGTTTCAGCCAAACACCTAACTGGCCTTGATGAGCTGCGAGCTCAGATCGATCGAGTCATCTGGCATAAAGGCCCTCCGGGAAAAGATGAAATTGTTATTACAAAAGCACGTCACAAAGAAGCTCTTGGCTCAGCAGTCCATTCTTTGCAGACGCTGATTGATGGTCTTAAAACAGGGATTTCTCCCGAGTTCGTCTCCTCCGACATGCGCCACACATTAAGCGAACTAGGAGCGATTATAGGAACTAACATTTCAGAGGATATCTTAAGCGCCATCTTCTCCAAGTTCTGCATTGGAAAATGAAAAAAAAAGAACGCGCGCAACACATCGCTAAAATACTGGAGTTCCACTTTCCCGATCCCCGCATCCCCCTTGAACACACCGATCCGTATACCTTATTGATCGCTGTTCTACTTTCAGCGCAATGCACGGACAAACGTGTTAACCTCATTACTCCTCACCTCTTCAGCAAAGCGCCCACACCTGAACAGATGGTACAGCTCACGATTGACGAGATCGAACAGATCATCCGCAAATGCGGCCTTAGTAAGACCAAGTCCAAAGCTATTTGGAACCTTTCAAAACAGCTAATCACCAATCACCATGGAAAAGTACCAGAAAATTTTGAAGGTCTTGAAGCTCTGCCAGGGGTTGGTCATAAAACTGCCTCTGTTGTTATGACTCAAGCGTTCTGCAAACCCGCGTTTCCCGTTGATACGCATATCCACCGCTGCGCTAAGCGATGGTGCTTAAGCGATGGGTCTTCTGTCAAAAAAACAGAGACCGACCTCAAAAAGCTGTTTCCAATATCTCTTTGGAACAAGCTCCACTTGCAGATCATCTATTTTGCCCGCAGCTATTGCCCTGCGATCGGCCATAAAGCCAACAAATGCCCGATCTGTAGCACCATTACTGCCTATAATCAGCGAGCGCCAGCAAGTTGGTCGTAAAATTGTACAAAGTGGAAAAAAACTGCAACAGTTCAGATACCCCCTCATCCGTCGTGGGCATCTGAAAAAAATCTAAAAAAATAGATCGTAGTAAAATTTTTTGTTTTCTTTACAAAATCGTGCTGATATCCTATTCGGCATGGATTCACACGCAACAATCTCTATACCAACTCTCTCTGGTGCGGCCTTTGACGCGTTACCAGAATCAATCCGCCTCTATATCCGTTATCTGGAGAGTAGGGTGCAACAGCTGGAAGCCCGTGTTCATGAGCTTGAAGCGCGACTTTCCAAAGACAGTTCTAATAGCGGTAAACCACCTAGCAGTGATGGCCTCAAACGCAAGCCAAAAAGTTTGAATATGCGTATATATTCGGAGCTGTTTGCCCTGCCAGAGATGAGGCTGTCGGCCTTGTATTACCTGCTGCAAACACAGAAGCGATGATCGTGCATTTAGAGCATATTTCGATGAATATCCCGGCAGGAAGACACGCTGTTATTAGACCTCTTGCGTAATTAAACTTTTTGATATGGTGCTTTCCATTTTAGGGAGGAAGAGCATTGAGTAAATACGAAGAACTGAAGCATTTGCCATCGGAGCAGTTTAGGAGGTTAACTGGAGTCAAGCCGGAGACCTTTTCCGAAATGGTAAAGATCCTATTCGCTGTTCAAAATAACAGGTATAGAAAAGCCGGCCGAAAGGGGGCGTTGACTGTGGAGGACAAGTTATTGATGGCCCTAGAATACCTGAGAGAATATCGTACCTATTTCCATCTGGGTCCATAGCTATGGGTTAAGCGAGAGCGCTTGCTTATCGAGCTTGCAGATGGATAGAAGATACACTGATCAAAATTGGAAAATTTTCACTTCCTGGCAAAAAGGCTCTTCTTAAAAGCGATATGGAATATGAGGTAATTCTTGTAGATGCATCAGAGATTCCTATAGAAAGGCCTAAAAAAAAGTTCGTGGCAAGAAAAGGGTAAAAAACCGAAACAACAGGCAAAAGTATTTTTATTCAGGGAAGAAAAAACGACATACGCTGAAAAGTCAAGTGGTGGTCGATAAAAAGACAAAGAAAGTTCTCTGATCGCGCCTGTTGTCAACTGTTTTTCTACACAAAATTGGTTTCTTCTTCGGTTGCACGCATAATTTTTCCTCAAAAAGTCGGTTCAAAATAAATTCTTCCCTCAAAAGCCTAGCACCGAAAGTTACGAAGTAACTGAAGGTGTTAGATTTCCTCATCGAAACAGGTGGCCAAAACAGATCTCACATGACTCCTAATATCCAAAAACACTTCTTGCTCTGGCTTCATCATCAAATGAATTCTCCTTGGTTCTCTACGGGATCTGTTTTGTGAAATCCAATTTTTATGACTTCGTCCCACTATAATTTTCGAAGCAAAGAGGCCAGACCATGTCTATTACGGCATCTAAGTGCCAACTTCTTGTCGTCTTGACCCCTTCCTTCGGGATCATTTGATTTTGTTGCCTTGTAAAGTTTCAGTGCTAATTCCTAGGCTAAATGTCGTCCATCTAATCGCAATCAACTGCTTGATTGTTTACGCCACTTTCTCCTCTTTCACCTTGTCGCTTCTCTTAAAAGGCTCTTTCGTAATCAATATTCTGTGCATCATCACAGCCATTTTTCTCGCTACAGCCACGATTGCTTTTTTTGCTCCCTTTTTCTTCACCAGCTTCATTCCCCACGCCTTTAATTTGCTCCACTTTTTAGACCTCATCAGCAAAGATGTCGCTGCTTCTACAAGTAAACATCTAGTTCGTCTCGACCCTCGTTTCGAAATGCCTCCTTGTCGTTGCGTTTCACCGGATGAATATTGAGTCGGTGTAAGACCAACATAAGCCCCCGCATCTTTGGAATCTTTAAATCGGGCAGGGTTATCCATTTCTGCTTTAAAAGCCAGAGCTGTAATCGGTCCCACTCCATCAATGGACTGCAGCAATTGCGCGTCGGCATCATCCATACCCATTTGAATCACTTCTTTATCAAGCCTCTTAATTTCCACATCAAGAACATTCAAAACATTCAAAAGAGCCTGTATTGTTTTTTGAACACTTGCTTTGAGGCCAGAGATACTGGTCTCCACTTTCTCTCGGAAAGTTTTATCTTTTCCTTTTCCTAGCTTGACTCCGTATACTTTTAAGTGCCCTTTAATACTGCTGACTAAATGGGTCCTTTCGGCGACTAAAGTTCCCCTCCCATTTAGGAGAGTTCGTGTTTCCAAAGAATCGTCGCTTCGATGAACGCATTGTTTGTAATGGCCTACGCGTAAAGCTTCCGCTATACCTCTCGCGTCATTTTTATCAGTTTTATTGATAGTCACCGCTAAAATCGCTGCCATTTTGCGAGAATCTATGACGACGACCTCGTACTTCATAGATAGCAGTCCTTTGGTTAAGTAATGCGTTAAATTTCCGCTTTCGAGGCCAATTTTCGTAACTTGTAGTCCGCTCCCCAACAGAAATCCACCTATGCCCTCAGGAGTCGATGACACCTCTTGCTCTCTGATAACCTTCCCTTGTTCATCAACAATATATACAGAAACTGTATCCAAAGAAACATCTAACCCGACATAATAGCCCATAGCTTACTCCTTATTGTTGGGACTTTGATCCCGTTTTACATTGGAGATCTTATGATACTCCGTTTTTGGAATAAGCCCTTTTTTAACTTTAACCATCACGCTTTTCTCCTTAAAAAGGCGCGATCACATTATGTCTATTGTACTCGATAAAGCTGCTTGGCATACAACAAGTTGAATCGCAACCTCGAAATTATGGATTCTGGATAGGTTTATGCGTTGTCTAAAAATTTTTATCGGGCTCTTGCTTCTCATTACCACTCCGTCATTTCTCCTTAACTCGGAAAATCCTATTCCACCGCCATTGCCGAAAGCACCTATAAGTAATCCCAGGGAAACACCCGAGCCAAACTATTATCTTTCGTATGATAAGATCATGCATCTTCTAGATGAGATCGAATCAGGCGAATTCGAAAGAAAGAGCGCCCCAGAGGGGCTCAAAAGAGTAAATCAATTCGTTGCTCTTCTAGCAAAGAAAGGGGCGCCTCCAAATGACATGGATAGCGAGCTTGCCCTTGAAGAAGATATTGACGACCTATTGAATGCGGAGAATAGGCTATTTGAATATGCACCCTCTTTCACATCGGATGGCGAATACATTCTAACCCCAACCATTTACTATGAACAGGTAGATAAGCTTCTTTGCAAGAGCTGGGCTAAGAAGCAATGGAAAAAGACGAAGCAATTTATAAAGGACCATAAAAAAGAGATCATTATTGGAGCCGCTATCGTTGTTGCAGCTGCTGTGGTTGTTGTCGCAGTTGTAGTTACCTCCGCAGCAGCAGGAGCTACGGCGGGAGGCGCTGCAGGAGCAGCTGGGGCCGCAATCGCTGAGCAAGGTGGGAAGGAACAGCACTCCCCCCCTTTAGAGGAAGAAGCGACCCCAGACGAAATGCCTATCGATCCCCCTCTTGTTCTTGCTACGCCCGAAGAAATGCCTCTTTTAAAAAATATAATCGATAAACATGCACTGATCTTTAAGGAATTTGCTAGAGAAGAGATTTTCCTCGAGCCAACCAATGAACCTGCTCAGCTTGCCACCCCCTCCGTCGGAGATCACTTAAAAGAGTTTGGGTCTAACCTAGCTCACCAAATATTTGATGGAGTGACAGAGCTTGCCGTAATCATTCCAGAGCTAGAAGAAGAAATTAAATACATCGCGTCAAAAATTCTACCAGAAAACCTTCCTTTCTTTGAAAACATCTCTGATTTTCCATTTACTCCGATGGAAAATTATGAGAGATGGATTGCTTCAGGTCATGACACGATTGATACAGCATTTGGCACAGATCAGGCAGCTAGGTACACTCGAGAGGCTAAGGTAAATGCTCCCGATGTTGCCCTTGGGATACCCCCCCCTCCTGGACTGTTTTTTCAAATATTTTCTAATGCTGGCAAAGTGATCGACAGAGCTGGATTCACTAAAGCTGGACGAGGATTAATGAAACATGGATATAGAGAAGGCAGTGTATTTCCCAAACCCTTTGGAAATCCCGAGCAAGTAAACAGGCAAGGACAAGCAATTTTAGAAGAAATTCTAAGTAACCCAAACAAACAGATATCTCAGCTACCTAACGGGGACATAAAAATATATGCCCCGAATGGGAGAGGTGTACATTTCAGAGAAGATCAAAGTTTTAAAGGATTTATTGAGCAACAGTATGAATAAAGCATTTTCAATAGAGTTATGTAGTGATTTAGATCTTGAAGGAATGGCCATATATATTAATTATAACATGCAAACTATCGCTTCAATCAATTACGACAAGGGTATCGATAAGATGGAAATGGAAATTTTTCCATTTGGGCAAGGGAAAGATAGAATGATCTTTCCTGTTGATGATTTTATCATAGCTCTTGAAAAGGCAAAAAAGCTGGCTTTGAAATGTGCTGAAGAAGATAAAACAAGAGACCCATTGCCATAAATGATAGATGCAGTTGTCACAGTACTGGGTGCCCTATGGTTCTTTTACAAATGGATCAGAAAAAGAGAAATTAGGCACCTCTTTATCTCAATTGCATAGTAATTTAAATGTTGATCTAGATTTTGTGTCTCGATCTCTATGTCCTGTATCGCCGTCATCATAGTGCAGGCATTGTATCAATACACCGTCTTTTGCAAAAATTTATTTTTTTGGTGAGGGATCACGGTTACACGATGTCAATTAAATTTATTACTATATTTTTACGAATGGTATTATTTTATTGGAAAGGCATCGGTTGACATAATTATTTATTATATAATAAAAAATTAAGAAAGGGAGAAAACACATGACTCACATAAAATTTCCATGGCTCGGATTGATTTGTTTCACGGCATTTCTGGGGCTCCAAGGGCAT
>CAZOKX010000010.1:0-46242 GCA_964580785.1 uncultured bacterium | reverse complement strand
CCCTCAACATGTCAGAGAAGGTTGCATGTTCTTTTTGGTACCACGCTGTTTGGTCTACCTTGAGCAGTTCCTCCTGGCCCAGTCGATTCCCCATCAGGAACACCGTGCTATAAAGTCCCATCAGTATGGGAGTACATCTGGCGATTGAGTCCCAATGCTTTGACAAGTTGAGATTTCGAAGAGCGGACTGCATCGCGGTAATAGCCTTTGGCCCTGATTTTTTTCCCTCTTCGACGCTCCAGCGTCTCATCGATGAAGAACACAATTGGCAGACCTCCTTGGATTAGAGGTAGGAGCATGGACAATAAGATCTTCGCTGCACGAAGAGAAGACCACTGAGCCCTGTTCAATAGGTGATGAAACTTCGAAAAACAGGCCTCGTTACAGAGGCTCATCGCATGAAGTGCTGAACATACCGTCCGTTTGCCAGTGCAGATGAGAGTGCCGAGCAGGAGAGTAAGCGCTTTTTTCCAAGAGGGTTTAGAAAATAGTACCGAGAAAGGAAGGAGAACAAAGTCGAGTTTGAAGGATTAAAAGATAAAGCTGGCAGAGGTGCGAAGCCATTGATACCTTCAGAACATCGCGTGGCATTCAGATATGAAGATTATAATGCTATTATGGCTGCTTGCTGTGATGCATGGAATGCATTTGTTGACATTCCAAATAGAGTGAAAAATCTATGTTCCAGATCTTGGGCTAACTTATGACTTTATTTTTTACTAATGGTATAAATTTTGTTTAGGAATTATAAATTTTATTTTTGTACAATAGAGAGAGGGCTGTAAGGCTGCATATTGCTGTAAATAAAAAAAGAAAGCGGTCCCCAAACCCCGCTATAATTCCCCCAAGAGATGGGCCGGCCATTGCAGCGATTGAGCTCATCGACTGATTGATTCCTAGAATTGACCCCTGCATATCTGGCGATGCCTTAATGGAAACTGTTGCTATCCCATTGGTCCAGGACAGGGCGGCGCAAATAGCCGCGGGATAGAAAAAACTAAAAAAGAGGTCAGCGTTTGATGCGATACTTAAAAAGAACAAGCAGGCTGTTTGTATCAGTAAACATACAAGAAGAATCTTTGCAGAATAAAAACGTTTGGATAAGTAGGGGTTTATCGATAAATTAGCAAGAGCCCAAGTCAACCCCACCCCCATAAGGCTGAGCGTGATCTGGTTCGGTGAAAACTGAAAGAGCTTGATCAGGGTTGTTGGGAAAAATTGCATGGAAGTAACCCATGATAGCATAAAGAAGAAATTGATCAGGTAGAGGATGCGTAAATAGGGAGATCGGAGAGCTAGGGATAGGTTTTGGATCCCTCGAAAAGGATTGATGCCTGATGAGATGCGAGGGGGGTGTGTTTCTCGGAACAGGAGGATCATTAGGACGAAATTGACGTAGGAAAGGGAGGCCGTTATCCAAAAGGGGAGGCTAGGATTAAAATAGGAACTATATTGAGGATTGGATAAAATTCCTCCGAGTAGAATAGCAATAATAAAGCTCACCCCTCCAATTGCGGCAATAAGACCAAAATTTTTTGAGCGTCCGCGCTGGTCAGGGCTCATATCGGCAACTGAGGCGAGACAGAGGGTTAGGTTGCCAGCGAAAAGGCCGGTTATGAACCGGCTCGTAAAAAGTAATGATACAATATTTTCTTGAATTGCAAAAGAGGTCATTGTGTAGCCAAAAGTCGTTCCAAATATCGTAATATAGAAAGACTTTTTTCTTCCAAAGCGGTCTGAGAATTGACCGATGAGAGGCGCCCCAAAGAACTGTGCTAAAGGAAAGGACCCGATGAGAAGGCCGAGAAGAATGGCCCTTTCGACGTACGTGGCTGAAGGTTCAAGCAAAGAATGTTTGGGATCAAGCAGCAATGGTGTAAAGATCGGATAGATAATGGCCAACCCAAAGTTATCGAGAAAGTAAGTGATAAAAACAGGCAATAAAGAGCGGCGGTGAGAGCTTGCAGTGAGCTTCATATGTTCTAAATTCTCCAAGCTATCCTGTGAAGCTTTTTGCTGGAATAGGTTTTTTCCTTACAGCATTGGCCGTATAATTGTTTATATAATGTCGTGAGATCAAACGCACAAGCGATTTTGTTTTAAAGCCGATGAAAATGATTAAAGGATCAGACATGTTATCTTTTTCGGAAATGCATGCCTTATGCCAGGAAGTGGGGGCTATTCTTGCAGGTTCCCATCTGGCCGGAATTCATGAGCTTGGATTAAAAAAATGGGGTTTCCTCTTTGAAAAAGAGGAAACACAAAAAATTCTTTTGGTTTCCGCTCAGGTTCCATTTTGCCGCTTTCACATATCGGCTCAAAGCGGATCAGGAAAACGAACAGGATTTGCCCGAGCCCTAGAAGGTCGGTTGCAGGGAAGTTCATTTGAAAAAATTGAAATGCTCAATGAGGATCGGGTGATAGCTATCGCCTTAAATAAGAAGGGGGAAAGGTTTTTATTAATTGCTGAGCTGTGCTTTAAACATCCCAAAATTGTTCTTGTTTCTTCCTCATTTCAGATCTTGGAAAGTTGGGAGTCGCTTGACAAAAAACAGTACGAATTGCCAACAGTAGCAAACAAGCAGAAGCTTGAGCCGGTTGCAGTCGATTCTTTATCGGTTGAAAAGCGGTATCTGGAGCTTGAGCAAAAGGCCCGGTGGAAGGAAAAAAAGCGTTGGATTACTTCTCAGCTAGAAAAAAGGATTAAAAAAGCAGAAGAGAGGCTTGAATATTACCTGGTTGAAAAGGAGGTGGCAAAACGGTGGAAAGAAGAGGCCCATCTTGGAGAGCTTCTTCAAAGCCATTTTTATCTCCTTAAGCGAGGGATGGACTCCATTATTGTTGAAGATTGGGAAAAAGAGGGGGAGAAAAAAAACATTTCATTAGATCCTTTGTTAGAGCCTCAAGAGATGGTGAAGAAGTTTTTTAAACAAGCTCGAAAGTTGCAAAAAAAAACAGAGGTCCTTGGTACCTTGATTCAAAAAGTGAAATTGGAGATCATTCTTAACAACGGGTTTTTATCTCGGCTTAAAGGGGCTACTTCCGAAGAAGGGCTTGATGCATTGTCCTCAGAGGCACGTCTGATTCAACAGAAGCCAAAAGAAAGGCAAAAAAAAGAAAAGAAGAAACATCCCTATCGGGAATTTATTACGGAAGCAGGACTTCATATCTTTATTGGGCGCAGTGATGAGGATAATGACCGTTTAAGCCTTACATTTGCCCATGGAAATGATCAATGGTTTCATGCAGAGAACATTCCGGGTTCTCATGTCGTTTTGAAAGTTTCTAAAGACAGGGAAGTTGATGATGAATCACTCCAAGATGCTCTTCAACTTGCCCTATATTTCAGCAAAGCAAGAGAGTGTAGCGAAGATCAGGTCTTAATGACCCAATGCAAGTTTTTATCAAAAAAGAAGGGAGGTAGGGCTGGCCAGGTGAATGTCAGTAAGCACAAATCGATTCGGGTTCGTTTTGATTCAAAGAGGCTACAGCGCCTTTTAGGAAAGCTAGGCAGGTAGTAGAATATGGGTGCATGGAAAATCGAGGGTTGAGAACCTGTTTACAAAGATCCTTTTTTGCAAGAGCTTTAACATATTAGCCAGCTCTCTTAGGGAGGCTTGCTATGGGTTCTTCTCGAAAGCGATAACCGATGCCACGCACGGTTTCAATGTAGTCGAAATTAGGGCCGAGCTTTTTACGCAGAGATGCAATATGTACGTCGATATTCCTATCGACAATGAAGGAATCATCATTATGAATATCGTCGAGAAGTTGGTTGCGCGTAAGGACTTTGCCTCGGTAGGTAAGCAATCGGCGCAAGATTCCAAATTCAGAAAGGGTCAATGTGATGATTTTTTCCCCTTTTCTTAATAGGTAACGGTCCACTTCTAATGTGAATTCGCCAAATGTGATGATCTTAGGTGTTTTCTCTGGCTCCTTGCTGCGGCGCAGTACGGCCTTGATCCTCGAAAATAAGACTTTTGGAGAAAAGGGTTTAGCTATGTAGTCATCTGCTCCAAGCTCAAGCCCTAAAACAACGTCTAACTCTTCCCCTTTTGCGGTGATAATGATGACAGGGATGCTGCGCAGCTCGGAGGTGCTTTTCATTTTGCGGCAGACGTCGAATCCATTTTGCCCCGGAAGCATAATGTCGAGAATTACTAAATCGGGTTTCTCCCTTTCAATGGCACGGTAACCATTAATCCCATCGACTTCAACGTGAAGCTTATAGCCAGACACTTCAGCTTGGAGTTTGATCAGCGCGGCAATGTCTTCTTCATCCTCGATAAGCAGGATTCTTTTTTTATGGCTCATATTCATGCCTTGGTGGTGTGTTCCCGACACCTCTATTCAAACACGAATTTCAAATTATTTTCACTGAAATTTTACAATTATTAATCCAGCTAGCCTCTTAACTTGCCCAAAAAGGATCAGTAAGAAGCTCAAGGTCTAAGAATTTACAGCGAACCGCAGCTCTTTAGGCTCTTAAAAAGGAGCAAAAGAGCAGTAGAAACGCACCTAAAAGGGTGCAGGCAGGTTGTGTTACTAGAAAAGGTTTTTTTTGAGCACATGTTCAATCGGATAATTCAGAAAGTTTTTCCCATAGAACTGGAATTTTTCTGGGTCTTCTGAGACGTAAAACTGATATTGTGGGCGTTCCTGCATTTCATTCAGGAGCATATGCTCGACCAAGAGCTCTTTGGTTCTTGCAGCGCATGTATCCGCAGGATCAACGAGCAGAACATCAGGGCCGAGCTCTTTTTGAATCATCGTGCGGAGCAGCGGATAGTGTGTGCAGGCAAGAAGGACAGCATCAACGGCTCTCATTTTAAGAGGTCCTAAGTATTCTTGGACTGCTAAGTCGGTCAGAGGATGGTCGATATAGCCTTCTTCGATTAAGGGAACAAAGAGAGGGCATGGGATGGGGCTGATGTTAGCTGTTGGAATCTTTTTTTTAAGATATTGTTGGTAGACGCCCGAGGAGATAGTAGCCCTTGTACCCAAAACGGCAATTTGTCCTGTTTTTGAAACGCGGGCAATCTCTTCTACTCCTTCATCGATGATCCCAATAATGGGAATGTTGAGATTTTCACGGAGATATTCCAGAGCTACCGAGCACGCAGTATGGCAGGCGATGACAAGTGCTTTGACTCCAAGATCTTTGAGGAAGGTGGCATTTTCCTGTGAATAACGGAGGATCGTATCTGGACTTTTACTGCCGTAAGGGAGCCTAGCAGTGTCTCCAAAATAGGTGATGTGCTCATTAGGGAGCAGTGTCCGGATAGCACGCATCACTGTCAGGCCGCCAAATCCCGAATCAAAAATACCGATGCTTGATTTTGAAAAATCATGGGGTTTCATCGGGAATCCTGAGATCTTGCCCAACGACGATCTTGTCGTTCTTTAAGTTGTTTAGATTTTTTAGAGATACAATGCTCGTTTTATGGTTGCGTGCAATTTTTTCAAGCGAATCGCCTCCTTTCACCCTGTATGTTTTATTCGAGCTAATTGGAGAAGAAGACGAGGTTTGCCCGATCGCGTGGGAGATTGAAGTCAAAGTGTTTTTGAGCTTAACAACTTCATCAAGCCGTTTTTCATGAGACGTCACTTCCAGTTCAATGCTATGAACTTTTGCAAGTGCTTGATTGGTGTAAGAACTTAAATTTCTCAAGTCATTGTTAATTCTCTCAATCAGCTTTTCAAGATCGGAAATTCTCTGTTCAACGTTTGAAACTTGGGCATTGGCAGCATCGTTTGTTGTCTTGATCAGCGAGGAAGGAGGGCTTGCTTGTTTTTTAACCCGTTCGTCGAGAAGATTGAGCTCAACCTGGGTGCTTTTTAAATCATGTTTGACATCGGCAAGCTCTAAGCGCATCTCGTCTATGGACATGTCGGAACGATAGCTCGTATTCTGGCGAGAGCTCAGTTGAGATCCGCAACTGCATAAGGTCAGTCCTAAAATAAGAGGCAGAGAGCCTGCGATGTATTTCATGGGATTTATTGTTTCTCGTAGATTTTGAATTCACCGCGTCTGTTATGGGCCCAGGCTTCTGCATTGTGGCCAAGATCGCAAGGGCGCTCTTTTCCATAAGAAATCGTGTGGATTCGGTTGAGATCGATCCCATTTTTTACAAGGAAACTACGGATGTAGTTCGCACGGCGTGTGCCTAAAGCAAGGTTATAGGCTTCAGGTCCCCGTTCATCGCAGTGCCCCGATACAAAGACGTACATGCTTGGGTGGGCTTTCAGATAAGCCGCCATCCGTTCCAGGGCTGCGATTGATTCTTTGCTGCGAAGGATGTGGTCATCGGTATTGAAATAGACATCGGAGAAGATAGAGGCATCTTTTCCAGAAGGGGTGTAGAACCCGCTGATTCCCGGCAACCCGCTTCCGCTTTCTCCAGGCGATGATTTAGGCTGTGGAATAGCGCCGTCGGCAAATTGACTTTTGAGGTCTTCGTCTTTTAAGGAAATAAAGTCCTCGTTGCTTGGGCCAAAAAAGCTCTCATCTTGACCAGCCTCATCGCTTCCCCAAAGGGAACGGAATCCTTTGTAATTTCCAGCTGTTTGGTTATCGTCCCAAACGCTGCCATTTTTGCTTTTGCAGCCTGTTGCAAGCATGGAGCATGCTGCGCAGATCACTAATAGAACAAAAAAATTTTTTCTCATGTTTTCCTCTGTTTAAAATAGATAGTTTAGCGAGGTCCCCAAGTTGGATAATGCTTTTTTCCTGGGCCTCGTGAAATTTTTAAAGCTTCGGGTTGGTTTATATTGACGATATATAATTCGGAAGATGCACTATCGGTTGAGTTAAATACAATATGCTTGCTATCTGGAGCCCAATAAGGATTTTCTTTATTACCAGGTCCTGATGTTAATTGCAATTCTTCTCTGGCTGTAAAATCGTAAAGCCAGATCTGCCTTGTTCCATTTGTTTTAGCACTATAAGCTAATTTTCTTCCATCGGGAGACCAACATGGGCATGAATTTTCCCGGTTTTCTTTGGAGATCATCAAGGCGTTCGATCTATTTTCGCTAGGAGCAGCGCTAATCACGTAGATCCGCATTCCTCCATCTTTGTCCGATACAAATGCGATTTTGGAAGCATCAGGGCTAAAGGTGGGAGAGGCTTGGGTCGAACGGGGATACGAATAGAGCTGAACGGGCTTGCCGACTTCGCCGGTCTGGGGGTTAAGCGGTTGTAAGAAAAGGTCGGCGCGTCCGCCAGCATCTGAAATAAAAGCGATCTTATCGCGGTTTTTAGAAATGCAGGGAAGAAGCTGGTTGCCGCGCAAGTCGACCAATCTTTTGCCGACGCCCTCTTTCAAAGAAGCAATATAGATTTTGGGCTGTCCGAGTTTGTAAGAGACATAGATGAAACAGTCATTGGCATATTGGGAGCTATGAGGAACAAGGATGGGTGTGACGCAGTAGCTTCCCTCGTGAGTGATTTGCCTTGCGTTGGCACCATCCCAGTCGCACTCCCATATCTCAGAGATCCACTCCGATCCGTCAGGTTTTGGATTTTTGACTTGGTAGGAATAGAGGATTCGGGTGTTTGCAATTCCTTCACAGTTAAACAGAGCTTTTGTGATCTTATCGCTTAGTTTGTGGATTTGCCTTCGATCGTGATTTAAGTCTCCTACTAAGACAATATCGTTAAAGTGCTTGACTGATCCAGACTGGGAAGAAAGGACCGACGCAGCTAATATTTTTCCGGTTGCCGTCCATTTAACAACGTAAGGGGCGCCAAAAGCTTTCCATGTTTGAGGATTTAAGGCAGATGTTTGGTTTGTCGCTTGGAGAACCTGTTCTTTTTCTGCGCTTCGTGAAGAGACTTGGGATGAGGCATTGTAGTTAAGGTCGTACAGCAAAATACGTTCGAGTTGAGCCAGATAAGAGGGATCAAAAGAAGCGGTTTCAGATTGCAGTTTTCCTACGTAGATAGGGCTCAATTGGCTTTGAGTGGAAAGGTGGACACGGATCTCGCCTCCCTCGATTAGTTCTTGTGCGGAAGCGAGCAAGGGAACAGCAGCGATGATCGGCAGAAGCCATTTTCTTAAGAACATAGGGGCACCTAGTTAGATTTCATTGCAAAAAGTGAGAACGAATGTATGTTCCTTTTTCTTGGCAAATGAACCATTAAAGGAAGGAAACTTCAGATGGGGTAAGCTCTCCTCCAAATAACGCCCATTTTTCTCGCTTTCTGTGTTGAGTACTACCAATTTAGCAACACTGCCGTCTTGACGCAAGGTCAATTGGATTTTTACCTCTCCAAATTCGGGAAGATGCAGAGATTGACGGAGATAGCCAATCATCAGATTCGGATAATTCAAGTTCATATCAGTGGAAGATCCGCTTTCGATCGAGTCAATGTGGAGCTGAATCGGTGTAAAAGTCTGCGAAGAGGCCGGCTGTTGCTTTTGAGCCAGGGTCTGTTTTTTCTCTTCGATTTTAGCGATGCTTGCTTCAAGCTCTTTTCTAAGTTGCTCTGAAATTTTTCCGCGGTTATCTGGTTTATTATCTTTTTTAGGAGAAGCCTTAGCATTTTTACTCAGCATTTTATCTGCAATGGCAGAGTCTTTTTTTAGCGGTGGTTGTGGAGAAGAGGATATTTCTGCTTTAACGGCCTTAGTTTTTGGCGCAAGAGCTTTAGCTGGAGATGTAAGTTTTTCGATCTTGCGCATCTGCTCCTCCGGAGGTTCAGACCTAACCGGTAAAGAGGATTTTGTTGTATTTAGAGGTTGCGTTATGGGAACAGCTGATGTAGGTGCAATTGTTTTAACAATCAGGGGCTTGTGTTTCTTTTTGACAGGGGGCAGCGAAGATCCAAAAAAAATGACACATAAAAAGACGGCATGGATGGATAGAACGATAGCTTTAATTTTTTTGGAGATCGGAGCAGGCATGGAATCGATCCTTAACTTGGCTGCAAAATGACGTCTAATTGTTCAAATCCGGCAAGTTCTACTGCATTTTTTACGGTCTGATAAGTCCCAAAATGTGCCTTTTTGTCGTGAAATAGTTGAGGAACTTGAGTTCCGTGAAGTGTTGTTTTAGCTTCCTTCAGCAGTAGGACTAGTTCCTGCTCTGAAACAACCCTCCGGTTAAACCAGATCGAGTCATCTTCATGCACATGGATCGCGATCGGCCCACTTTCTTGAACAACAGAAATTTCTTTATTATTTCTCTGAGGAGATGATGCAAGCTGGACCCTGTCGAGCTCAACCATGGGGGCGATGATGATAAACATGATCAAGACGACAAAAACAACATCAATCAAGGGGGTTAAATTAATGTGGATGTCGTTTTCATCAAGGGTTTTATTAGATAATCGGCTTTTACGCATGAACCTTGTCCTGACAGTTTATGGGGTATCGACTTTGCGGTATTGTAGCTCAATTGTAGAGAGGAGACCGTATAAAAAGTCTTCCATATCGGAAAAGTAATTCGCAAGCGCACTTTTCAAGTAATTATAGGACACAAGCGCCGGGATAGCGATGATCAGTCCTAAAACAGTAGTTGCCAATGCGGTCGAGATCCCGCCGAGGACTGCCACATTGGATCCTACAGAACCTCCTGCATGCAGCTCAGAGAATGTTACTAAAATTCCCCAGACAGTCCCGAGCAGTCCTAAAAATGGGGCCAAGGTGACAATAGTCGAAAGGATGTAGAGGTTTTTTTCCATATGTTTTTTTTGGGCTGAGACAGTCGTCAAGACGTGAGTTTCTAAAATTTCGAGATCTGTTGGTGAAAGATATACTTGAACGGGTTCTTTAGGATTCTGCTGAGCGATAAAATAGTGGTTTTTATTCAGAATCTCGATTGCTTTATTTTTCGTTTCTTGAAAAATCATTGCAAACGGGTGGGGTATTTGTTTGTGATGGGGCTTAGGCAGTTGATTGATATCGAGTTGCAGCAGCAGGTCTTGGTTTTTTTTGAAGGCGAGAACAAATGCGGAAGAGAGCCTTCGGACATGGCGAGTCATCCAGATCTTATGAATAAGCACGATCCAGCAAATTGCGGAAAGGGCTATAAGGCTAAGAATGATGATTTTTCCAGTGAAGTCAGATTGAGCATAAGCGGTTCCAAAGGCGCCCATACTTGCTAATGGTGAATAAAGGATCATATATTTTTCTCAGTAATATAATTTTAATAAAAAAAGAAGCGAGCTTTAAGAAGAAGTCGATGGCGGATCTTCAGGTCCCTGTTTTAGCTAGCTTATAGAGGCTTTGACTTGTTTTCTAGGATTTTTCAGGCGTCGGTCTCAATTTCTTGACCATTACACAAAAGATGGATATGCCTTGTCCGACCTTCTTCTTTGATATGGACATGGTGGGGAGCATGCTCGACACAGCGATCGATAGCAAGCCCAGACCAGGCGATATTTGAAGCCCATTTCACAACCCGCTTATCGAAAGCCGGTAGAATATATTCTGAGAGGATGCTAACGCATTGTTTAATGCAACGATGGCTCGGCTCCACAAATCGGGGATCATATTCAAGCTCGCTCCGAAGAGGTTGTCGATCATGCATAGAATAAAATGTACCGACTAGGTCGTAGTTGAGTTTTTCAATAGTCTCATGACGTCTATCAACTCGGAGGATTGCATATTGAGTTTTTTTGTTATTCACGATTGAAAGATAGATCGGGCGTTTCTTCATATGCTGCTCAAAGAACTGTGTGCAGGACATTCCTGAGCCATGGGAATCCACGATGAGCGTTTCATCGTTGTATAGCTCACGAACATATTCAATGTAGCTCTTTGTTGGAAAGATGTACGCGTACCGGGAAGAATGAAAATAGATTGATTCATAATCGGGGAAAAGTTTTTGAAAAAGTTGAATCCAAAGGCATCCGTCCCTAGACGTGAATAGGATCCTCTTTTTTTTCTTCTTTTTGCAGAACGCATCGAGGTAGATGCTCGCATGAACCAAAAGAGGAACATTAATTTGGCACTGATTGTTCCAAAGCTGATACTCCGCTGACTCGGGAGGATAGGGATTTTGGAGTCGGAGTGTCCGCATGATATAAGCTAACGCCTCTTGGCCTATGGTCGCTATCTCTTGTTCATAGAAAGAGAGTTGCCCATGGGGATAATGAACAGCATCAACGTTGTTTGACTTTGGTGAGGCAACATCAGAGTGGAGGGAATCTCCCATATGCCTAGCAATGACGTGGTTGATTTTAATTTTTTCCCAGATCGTTCCCGAGCTTTTTCCTCGAGTACTTGCATAGATATGGACCTTTTTGCAGAGCCCAATTTTACTTAAAATTTGTTGAATTTGATCGGAATTATAGTATGTGTCGGAAACGATCAGATCCCCATCTCTGACGAGGTTCAGGTTTTCTGTAATAGGAAAAACTTGAGAAAGCTCTGTCTGAAACTCAAATTCTTTCAGTGCAAGAGCTTCGTTTTTTGAAATCCCAGTCAGCTTCTGGAAATGTCGATAGATATCCGGAAGCGTCTTGTCGGATTGGGATTCGGCAAGCGTTCTAAACAAAACGAAGCCAGGAAATGGGTATCGATCTTGAACCTGATAAAAGATCGAGTCGGGGTGATAGTGGAGGCGCCCAATCAATGTGTCGAATAGATCGAAAGAATGTGGCATTGGAGAATGTCCAATTGTTGAGTTCTCGAATTTGTACAATTTTGCGATCAATTGGCGGCTTGAGGCCCATTTAAGAAACGAGAATTTTTTCGGAAAATTTCGTTAGCAGTTTCCTGTAATTTTTAAAAAGAGTCTTCAAAGTCATCAGACTTAGCAATGGTCTGCTCTAAATGAACCCATTTTATCAGCCGGGATGATATTCGTCACCCCATTCTTATTGAGAAGATGGTGATAAAGTGCAGGCAATATTATTTTAGAGCAAGCCGGGACTTTTTCAAAAATTTTAAATTTTTGAAAAAGTCCGAGGAAGTCGAAGTTTTGCAACAACCCTATGTTCAGGCGTTCGCCAGCCTTCAGAAAGCGCCTCATCGAAATTTTAAGATCTTCAGCCCGACGAGAAAACACAGAATAATTAGGGCATTTAATCGGAAGTTTGAGAGCGGTAATAAGCGAGCCGATCATCCCTTGCAAAATTCGTGATTGACGCGGCTGTCTTCCGATGTTTTAAAATCGAAATAGCATTAACATATCATTTTTGAATGTAACAAACCTCGGTTGACAATGTTCATCGACTCACATGCCCATCTTTCAAGTCCTGAAGTCCTTCCCCAAATCGATCTGATCATTGCTCAGGCATCGGCCGCTAAGGTTCATAAGATTGTCAATATCTGTACCGATGAAGCGACGTTACGAGAGGGGCTCGTTCTAAAAAAACGGTTTCCTTTTATCTACAATGCTGCAGCAGCGACACCCCACGACGTCGAAAAAATCGGCGATCAATTTTTTCTGATTGTCAAGAAGGCTGCTAGCGATGGCGACTTGATTGCTATTGGCGAGACGGGGCTTGATTACCATTACGAGCACTCCAACCATTCTATTCAGCAAGAGCACTTATTACGCTATTTCGAGCTTGCAAAACAGGCGCGGCTTCCCATCATTTTCCATTGCCGCAATGCGTTTGAAGATCTATTTCGATTAGCGGATCAGTATTACGTAGGCTGCCCGGCGGTCCTCCATTGTTTTACCGGAAACGAAGAGGAGGCTAAAGGTGTTATTGACCGGGGCTGGTATCTATCTATTAGCGGGATCGTAACGTTTAAAAAGTCGGAAAGGTTACGGAAAGCTATTGCTGCAACGCCTTTAGACAAGCTGCTTACGGAAACAGATACTCCTTATCTTGCTCCGCAGAGCAAAAGGGGAAAACTTAATGAACCCTCTTACATGGTTGAAACAGTCCAGATGCTCGGAGATCTTTTTGGCAAGTCGCTAGATGAGATGGCTGGCATCACTTCGGCTAATGCTGAACGATTTTTTTCTTTCTCAAAACGTTTATGAGATGTTTAATGGCAATAGTTTGATGAGATTTCGATTGTGAACGGGCCCGTACACACGGGGCTTCCGAAAAAGGGGCGACTGAAAATCGAAAGATCGTAGGATGAACGGTTTTTTCGATCGATTGATGATGAAGGGTCTCAACCATTTGTTTAGGGCGGAATATGTCTACCTTATCAGTTCCTCGTGCATTTATTTGGCGCCGGGTCCATTCGTTAATGGGCCTTTGGCTTGTTATATTTTTGATCGAACATCTGCTTGCTAACTCGCAGGCTGCTTTATGGCTTGGCAATAATGGGACAGGGTTTATCGAGATGGTCAATGGGATCCATAATTTACCCTATTTGCAAGCGATCGAAGTCACCCTTTTGGGTGTCCCTCTTCTGATTCATGCTATTTTGGGGATCAAGTATCTGTTCACTTCGAAGCATAACTATCATAAGAACGATGGCAGTGCTCCGATCATCCGAACAGGAAGAAACAGGGCTTTTAGTTGGCAGAGAATCACATCTTGGATATTGCTCATTGGCCTAATTTGCCATGTTATCAAATTTCGTTTTGCCGATTATCCTGATCGGATCGAGCTTGGAGGCAAAACCACTTATCTTGTTTCTGTTTCGATGGATGACGGTCTCTACACCCTTTCTGATCGGTTGCATGTGATACTCTACGATACCCAAACGGTCAACCGAATGGCCGAACAGATCCAGGAACGAACGTCGGAAGAAACGCTTGTTGCCGTTGCGGAAACGATGAGGGAGCAGGATTACAATTTTTTCGAAGGACCCGTATCGCAACAATATAGTTCCCAAAAGGCGATCATCTTGAGTTCGGCCCAAAATTACCAGAGCGATCGGCGCTTTGTAGAGGCCTTGCAGAGCTATCATCTTAGTTCAGGAGAGGTTATTGCTGCTGCGCAGGACTTTGGAACAGCTTCGCTTCTTACTGTCCGCAATACATTTAAAAGTCCGATCTATGCAGGGGGTTACACTCTGTTTGTTTTGGCTGCTTGCTTTCATGCTTTTAATGGATTTTGGACATTTTTAATCACGTGGGGATGGATCCTTAAAATGTCGGCTCAGCGTACATGGGCGACTGTTGCCGTTGTTCTGATGTTTGGGATCATTTTTCTTGGTCTAGCCTCGATTTGGGGAACTTATTGGTTTAATTTAAAGTATTAGGAATCACATGTCTCATTGGAAGTCTGGAAAAGAGGCAATCGTTATTGGCGGAGGGCTTGCAGGGTTAGCAGCTGCAATGAAACTTGCTGAAAAAGGGTGTCGCGTCAAAGTCGTCTCAGTTACCAAAGTCAAACGTTCCCATTCCGTATGTGCGCAAGGCGGTATTAATGCTGCAATGAACCTCCGAAATGAAGATGACTCTCCCTTGATCCATGCCTATGATACCATTAAGGGTGGAGATTTTCTCGGTGACCAGCCTCCTGTTTTAGAAATGTGTCTTGCTGCCCCAGGCATCATCCGGATGATGGAAAGGTTTGGCTGTCCGTTTAACCGGACGCCTGAAGGGAACCTCGACTTCCGAAGATTCGGAGGGACTCTCTACAATCGCACGGCGTTTTGCGGGGCATCGACTGGCCAACAGCTCCTTTATGCCCTGGATGAGCAGGTACGACGCTATGAAGCAAAAGGGCTGGTCGAGAAATTTGAGAACCATGAGTTCATGCGCCTTGTGATTGATGATGAGGGTTGCGCTCGAGGGGTTGTTATCATGGACCTCATGAGTATGAAACTCGACGTGCTCAAAGCAGATGTTGTCGTGTTTGGAACCGGGGGGCCCGGGCTCATTTTCAAACAATCGACCAATTCCACTTTCTGTACAGGTGCGGCGAACGGCAGGCTGTATATGCAAGGAATGAAGTATGCTAATGGTGAGTTCATTCAAATCCACCCGACTGCAATTCCTGCGGAGGATAAGCTGCGCCTGATTTCGGAATCTTCCCGCGGCGAAGGGGGAAGAGTATGGGTCTACGGCGATTCTTCCAAAACGATCCTAGCCCCCGATGGAAGGATGATTTCTTGCGGCGTTACGGGTGAGCCCTGGTACTTCCTTGAAGAGATGTACCCAGCTTTTGGGAACCTGGTTCCTCGCGATATCGGCGCGCGCGAAGTGTTGCGTATCTGTGAAATTGGCCTTGGCATCGACGGCAAAAAACAGGTTTACCTCGATGTTTCTCATCTCCCTTCAGCTGTGCAGCATAAAATCGAGTCTGTTCTTGAGATCTATCGTAAATACACTGGAGAAGATCCCCATAAAGTGCCTATGAGGATTTTCCCGGCTGTCCACTATTCGATGGGGGGCGCCTGGGTCGATTGGCCCTCGGCTGATGATCCCGACCGCTGGATCCGTTACAGGCAGATGACCAACATCAAAGGCTGTTTTAATGTCGGCGAGTCCGATTTCCAATACCACGGTGCTAATCGTCTTGGCGCTAATTCGCTCCTCTCGTGCATCTTTGGCGGCCTTGTTACAGGGATGGAAATTCCCCGTTATCTCGACGGATTAGATCATAGTTATGGTAAACTTCCATCGCGGCTTTATTCAGATGCTCTTGCAAAAGAAGAGTCTTTCAAACATGATCTGATGACGAGGGATGGAAAGGAAAATGTCCATCGTTTGCATGACGAACTTTCTGATCTAATGGTGAACAACGTGACAGTCAAGAGAAACAATGTCGATCTGAAAAAAACAATCGAAGGGATCAAGAAGATCCGAGACCGGTATGAGCATATCTCATTAGACGACCACGGCATGACGATGAACCAAACCTATACCTTTGCCAACCAATTTCTGCCGATGCTGGAACTTGCCCTTGTGATTACTAAAGGGGCTCTTTTACGCGATGAGTTTCGTGGTGCCCACTACAAACCTGAGTTTCCCAATCGGGATGATGAGAATTGGCTAAAAACAACGATTGCTACCCATGATCCAGCAGGAGGTGAGCCTGTGATCTCTTATGTTCCTGTCGATCTGCGGCATTTAAAACCTGTGCTGCGCGATTATAGCAAGGCGAAAAAAGTCGCGCCGAAATTGGAAAATATCCCCTCCAATATTCAACTGCCGTTATAAAAGGAGGTTTGATGGAAACCGCAAAGCCCAAAACATTCATTCTCAAAATTTATCGGGGAGTGGTGAACAATCAGTATTGGGAAGAGTTTCAACTCGAGCTGAAGCCCTTTCTCAACATCACATCGGCATTAATGACAGTGCAGAAAGATCCAATCAATCGAAAAAATGAAAAGGTGACCCCCGTTGCTTGGGAACAGGGGTGTTTAGAAGAGGTATGCGGTTCCTGTTCCATGCTCGTGAATGGTCGTCCGCGCCAAGGGTGCTCTGCACTCATACAAGAACTTCTTAACAAAACAGGCAGTAATACAGTTACGCTGGCCCCGCTGACCAAGTTCCCTCTTCTCAAGGACCTGGTCGTTGATCGGACTCAGATGTTCGAAAATCTCAAGAGGGTGAGAGGATGGATCGATACGGATGACGCATTGGATCGAGGTTTTGGACCAAAGATCAGTCCCGCTGTCCAAGAGGCTCTCTACTTGCTCTCAACGTGCATGACGTGTGGCTGCTGCACGGAAGCATGTCCCCAGGTCAATGCTAAATCGAAGTTCATCGGTCCAGCTCCTATCTCTCAGGTTCGTTTATTCAATTCTCATCCTATCGGGAAGCTCATGAAGGCAGATCGGTTGCGTCCACTCATGGAAGAGGGGGGGATTTCTGATTGCGGGAATGCACAGAACTGCGTCGCTGTCTGCCCAAAGAATATCCCGCTGACCGAGTCGATCGCTCTCATCGGCCGCGAAGTCGTTAAGCAAGGCTTAAAAGATATGGTGAGTCTGCCGGACGCAAACTCTTAGAATCTAAGAAAAAGTAGAGTAGAGGTATTATGCAGTTAGCAATTAGAGATAAAAATTTTTTTACAATCGTGGGCATCGACATGAGGACGACGAACCAAAACCGAGAGGCGATGGATAAAATTCCTGTTTTTTGGCAGAAATTTTATCGCGATAATATCATTAAAAAGATCCCATCTGTTATCCATCCTGCAATTGTTTATGCAGTCTATTCCGATTATGATGAACAAGGATACTACTCGATATTAATTGGTGTGGAAGCCGAGGTCAATCAGCCGCTTCCGCCAGGTCTAGCAGCGATCACCGTCCCAACAAGCAAGTATGCTGTGATGACGGCAAAGGGCCCCATCTCATATGCTATTCCAACGGCATGGGAATATGTGTGGTCTCACGACTTTCCCCATACGCGAGCATTTCGTGCAGATTTTGAAGTGTATGATCAGCGCAGCAAAGTTGCGCGTGATGCTGAAGTCGACCTCTACGTCTCGATATTATAAAAACCCGCTGGCGACTTAATTTTTCTGGAATCCCCCAGAGCTTCGAGCCCCTGAAAATTTAGCAG
Source organism: uncultured bacterium (assembly GCA_964580785.1). Classification (GTDB taxonomy): domain Bacteria; phylum Chlamydiota; class Chlamydiia; order Chlamydiales; family Rhabdochlamydiaceae; genus Acherontichlamydia. Next base: position 28,857 of record CAZOKX010000010.1, on the reverse strand, counting down.
AGATCGAAGCCCATAGGGATCTAGCTAGAGAGAAAAAAAAACCTTCAGCTTATCAAAGAAGCTCCGTTTGCGAGGAGAGTTATGCTCCCCTTCTGTTTCACCGAATTCGCGGAGCAGTTCTTTTTGTTTTTCAGATAGGCCAACAGGGGTTTCAACGAGGACCTTGATTAGAAGATCTCCTTTTCCATGGCCATGGACATTGGGAGCCCCTTCGCTTTTAACACGGAGGACTTTGCCTTGTTGCGTCCCTTCAGGGATGGTGATGCGGCAGGTACTCCCAAGGGGTGTTGGCAATTCCTTTTTACATCCGAGGGCTGCTTCAGCAAAACCGATAGGTAGCTCAACAATGACATCATCGCCTTCTCGTTGAAAGATAGAATGAGGTTCCACAGAAATGAAAATATACAGATCACCGGAAGGTCCGCCCTGCTCTCCGGCATCGCCATGGCCAGCCATTCTGAGGCGCATTCCCGTATCAATACCTCCAGGGATCTTGATGTTAAGGGGTTCTTTTTTCTTAACGCGGCCTGCTCCATGGCAATCGCCGCAAGGGTCGGAGACTATTTTGCCTTTTCCGTAACATTGAGGACAAGCGCTTGCCATACTGAAGAATCCGCGACTTTGATGGACCTGCCCGGAACCTCGGCATCGCGAGCATTTCTTAACTCCCGATGCGGTCTTTGCTCCTTTTCCATCGCAAGCAGAGCAGTGGACGAAATTGTTGAGAAGGACCTCTTTTTCGACCCCCTTCATTGCCTCATCGAATGAGATAGTCAGATTCATTTTTTTGCTGGCACCTTGCTGCCCAGCAGATTCTCCTTCGCTGTCGAAACCGAAAAAAGAATCGAAAATCGAATCACCGCCCGATCCCGTGTTGTTGCTGCCAAAGGCTCCCATGAAGGTACGCAGAGCTTCTTCCATTGATGAAAAACCGCCGCCATGTCCGCCTGATCCTTCGCCCATGCCGCCGTTCCGCAAGGCATCAGCCCCGTATTGATCATAGATCTGTTTTTTCTTTTCATTGCTGAGAACTTCATAGGCTTCGGAAATTGCTTTGAAATTTTTCTCGGCTTGAGTATCCCCAGGATTGCGGTCGGGATGGTATTTGAGGGCGCTTTTGCGATAAGCTTTTTTTATTTCCTCTTGGCTTGCGCTCCGCGCAAGACCTAACACTTCGTAATAGTCGCTCATAATTTATAAAAGTGGGTGTTTATGGATGCCCTAAGAATAGCAGGAAAAGAAGTTTTAAAGAAAGTGATTTTAGCAATCGAGCAAGGGGATTGCTAAAATAAAAAATGCTATCAACGAGTTATATAACTAACGGGAGATAGCACTTTTTAGAAATTAATAACTTAACTTGGGCTTTGTTTTTTTGTACTTGAGAGCTGCTTTAGATTTAGCGCGGCTTTTAACGGAGGGTTTATCGTAGAAGCGGTGAGCTTTTGCCGATTTCATGATCCCTTCTTTGTCAAGTTTTTTTTTGAGAGCTCTCAACGCTTTATCAATAGGCTCGCCTGTTCGGACTTTTACGCTTGGCATGAATGCAATTCCTGAATTTCTATTTTTTGGTAACAAGAAAGGTTTATTCAATATGTGGATTCAATCTTAAGAAAGAGGGGGATATTTTTCAAATGAAAATAGTAGAAGTTTCCGGACGCGGTACTAAAAGCGTGCCTTTTGATCTTTGGAGGCTTTCTGCGATCTTTGGCGTTCGGCTTTATCAAAGACTGCCAAAACCCCTTTCGAGTCTCTGCAAGCAAGGGGTAAGCGTTGCTTATCAAGGCTTATGTAGATAAATGAGGTCGAGCTGAGGCGTGGGGACTCCTTGTTCGGGGGTTTCCAAATAAGCAAGGATTGAATTTAGAGAGGGTTCTGGAAGAGTCCATGGATAAGCTAAATCGGTAAATTTTGCCCGGACCTCATGAAGCGGCTTTCCGATAAAGGTGTCGGTTCCGTTCAGCTCTTCAATTAATGTGTTGGCTCCCAGTAGGGTGGAATGTGAACAAGTTAGCTTTTCCTCCGAACGGACCCCTTTTAGCAGATAAAAATCCCCTGTCTTTGAAGGCATCACACAGGCAAATCGTCCTTTAACCGGCGGAATGAATGCAAGGAGGGAGCAAAAGCTTGTTAACTTTGGCTTTTTTAGGGCAAAGTGCAAGCTTTTTGCGACAGCGAATCCAACTCGGGTCCCTGTGTAGGAACCAGGCCCTATTCCAATTGCAATTTCATCGAGCTGATTTAGTTTTACCGCTGCTTCGAATAGGAGGTTTTGGAGCGTAGGCATTAAAGATTGAGAAAGCCGGTTTGCGTGAAGTGCAATGTGCGATGCCAAAACCGTGCGTTCTTGAACGACGCCCATGATGGTATGCACGGAGCTTGTATCAATGATCAATCGGATAAATGAGGAATGCATGTTTGGCTCGATCCCGGCTTAAAGTTAGGAGGCTGATTATATCCTAATTTTAGCAGAATATGCAACCTCGGAGACCTCATTTCATGCGTCCAACAAATTAAAAAATATTATAATATTCTTAGGTGCGCTTGACCTGGTTGCACAATTATGTAAGAGGTGGTAGAGTTGTCTGCTTTTACAGTCCTGTTTTAGAGGCTTGGATGCGAGACCCGGCCTTCAATTCTATGTGAGGAGACCTCCTTTGAACAACGATAAAGAGAATCAATCCCCTGAAGAGGAAATCGAAGAAGCTCTAGTGGAAGCGGTCCAAAAATCGGTCAATGCAGAGCAGTCGAAAAATCCAGTTGAGTTTCCCAATCAAGTCTTTGTAGTTCCTCTAAGCCGCCGCCCCTTTTTTCCAGGAATGGCGGCCCCGATTGTAATTGAACCAGGCGCTTTTTATGAAGTGTTGAAGACCGTTGCAAAATCGGATCACAAATTTTTAGGCCTTTTCCTAACTCGCCAAGAAGATGAGAACATTTATAAAGTTCCGATGAATGAATTGTACCAGGTCGGTGTCCTTGCGCGGATTCTCCGCATTATTCCGATGGAGCAAGGAGGGGCGCAGGTTGTTTTAAATATGGAGAGACGGATCTCGATTAAAAAAGCTGTCAAAGCAGGGAAATTCCTGAAGGCGCAAATCACCTACCACGACGATCAGAGTAGCAAACTTTCTAAAGAGCTTAAAGCATATTCGATCAGCATTATCACAACGATCAAAGAGCTTTTAAAGTTGAACCCTCTTTTCAAAGAAGAACTGCAAATATTCCTTGGCCATTCTGATTTCACAGAACCTGGAAAGCTTGCAGACTTTGCCGTAGCATTGACAACGGCCAGTCGCGAAGAGCTGCAAGATGTGCTGGAGACCTTTGAGCTGCAAGGGAGGATCGACAAAGCGTTGGTGTTGTTGAAGAAAGAACTTGACTTAAGTAAGTTGCAGAATAGCATCAATCTGAAAATTGAAGCAACCATTTCCAAAACTCAGCGCGAATTCTTTTTGAGGGAACAGCTCAAGACGATCAAAAAAGAGCTGGGTTTAGAGAAAGATGATAAGACATGCGATCTAGAAAAATTCGAGACCCGTTTAAAGAAACGGAAAGTTCCGGTTGATGTTCAGGCGGTCATTACGGAAGAAATGGACAAATTAAGTGTCTTGGAGGTCCAATCTGCAGAATATGCCGTCTGTCGTAACTATCTTGACTGGCTTACCACAGTTCCATGGGGCATGTTCAGCGCTGGAGCAAACGAGGGAGTTGACGTCCAGTTTGCAAAAAAGGTGTTGGAAGAAGACCACTACGGGTTGAACGATATCAAAGAGCGCATTCTCGAGTTCATCGCTGTCGGTAAACTTTCTGGAGGCGTTAAAGGGAATATCATCTGCTTAGTCGGTCCTCCAGGAGTTGGAAAGACCAGCATTGGCAAGAGCATCGCCCGTGCGCTGAAGCGTCCGTTCTACCGTTTTTCCGTTGGCGGCATGCGCGATGAAGCGGAGATCAAAGGGCACCGGCGCACTTACATTGGTGCTATGCCTGGCAAAATGATCCAGGCCCTCAAGTTCACCCAAACGATGGATCCTGTGATCATGCTCGACGAAGTGGATAAGATGGGGTCAAGTTATCATGGCGATCCAGCTTCAGCGCTTCTTGAAGTCCTCGACCCAGAACAAAATAAGGACTTTTTAGATCACTACCTTGATGTCCGCTGCGATCTATCAAATATTCTGTTTATCGTGACGGCAAACATTTTAGATACGATCCCAGAGCCCCTCAAGGACAGGATGGATGTCCTCCGCCTTTCCGGCTATATTCTTGAGGAAAAAGTGCAGATCGCTCAAAAATATCTTATTCCGCGCAACCGGAAATCAATGGGCTTAAAAACAAGCGATACCGATTTTACACGCGGAGCGTTGGCGCACATTATCAATGGCTATGCCCGTGAATCGGGTGTCAGAAGTTTAGAAAACCATATCAAAAAAATCCTGCGTAAAGTCGCTGTGCAAGTGGTTGATAGAAATGAGAAAAAGTTGCAGGCAAAGGTCAGGTTTGAAAAACAGCTTGTGAGCGAAAAAAACCTTCAAAAATTTTTAGGTAAGCCGATCTTTACAACAGACCGTTATTATAAACGGACTCCGATCGGTGTCTGCATGGGGCTTGCATGGACGTCTCTTGGTGGCGCCACACTCTATGTGGAAGCAATCAAAGTCCCTGCAGAAAAAATGGAAATGAAGCTGACAGGGCAGGCTGGGGATGTCATGAAAGAATCTTCTCAGATTGCCTGGACCTACCTTTACAGCAAACAGGCGGATTACGCTCCGAAAACGACGTTTTTTGAAAAATTTCAAGTCCATTTGCACATTCCGGAGGGGGCGACACCGAAAGACGGCCCGTCTGCCGGCATTACGATGACGACTGCATTACTTTCTCTTTTGCGCAATGAACCAGTGATCGAGGATCTTGGCATGACAGGAGAGTTGACTCTCACAGGAAAGATTCTTCCGATAGGCGGACTAAAAGAAAAGTTGATAGCGGCGAAGCGCTCAGGTGCAAAAGTCCTGATCTTTCCCCAAGACAATCAGAGGGATTACGATGAACTTCCAGCCTATATCAAAAAAGGGATCAAAGCTCATTTTGTGACCCACTTTGATGAAGTCTTTCAGATTGCATTTCCAAAGGCTAAAAGGAGATAACATGAACCCTCTCTTGGCAGTAGAGCGGTTTTCAGAAGCGGTTCGTGCAAAGTATATCGATCCTTCTGAGCTCGAAGAAAAAGTGAAGAAGTTAAAAGATCAAGGGAAGACGATCGCTACCCTTAACGGGTCTTTTGATCTGATGCATGCTGGGCACCTCTACATAATTTATCAAGCTTCTAGGCAGGGCGACATTCTGATGATAGGGTTAAACACCGATCAATCGATCCAGGCTTATAAAAGCGCCTTGCGCCCGATTATCCCTTTAGAATACCGTCTACAAATGATAGCAGCCCTTGAAATGGTCGATTTTGTTACTTGGTTTGATGAGGTAGATCCAAGAGAGATGCTAAAAAAAATTAAGCCCCATGTGCATGTCAATGGAGCAGAATACGGAGAGGATTGCATCGAAATGGAAACAGTCCGCTCTTGCGGCGGAAGAATTCACATTGTCGAGTTGGTTCCAGGCCTTTCTACTTCTCAGATTATTAAGAAAATACAGAGTTTATGCGTTTAATTCGAACGTTTGATACTGAAAAAGAAGCGTATACGCTTTATTCCTTCCTGCTAAAGGAAGGGGTGCAGAACGTTTATGAAGCTTTTCAGGACGAACAGCAGCATAAGAAACGGTACCGGATTTGGGTCTTTGATGAGGATGACCTCTCTCGTGCAATTGAATGGTTGGAGAAGTTTCAAGAAAACCCCGGGGCCTCAGAATTTCAGCATGTCCAGATTCCTTTAGCTGCGTTGTCACCTCCGACAGACGCTCGAATCAAACAAGATGAAGGTCTTCAGATGCAGCTGGCGCCGTCGCCTCCCCGTTCGCGCCGTAAGAGGTTTCAGATGGCCCTTACCCACTTCATTATCGGGATCTGCGTTTTCTTGTTTTTGTGGAACGATCTGCAGAAAGCTGAAGTGCTGCAAGAAAAAGGGGGGTTAGCTCTCCAGATCGCATTTACCCCTTTGCAACGGGCATTGATTTATGATTACACTAGCGTATTCAAACATATTGATGAACTGATCTCGATTTATCCCATCAAAACCTTCAAAGATGTCAAAGACCTTCCTTCTGATGCCCAGAAGGTATTTGCGCAAGCCGAGGCTGCCCCGTCATGGAAGGGACTCTACATGTTCTTTCGGGAAGCTAAAAAAGAAGGATGGGAAAAGGCAAAAAATGTTCCTATCTTTGAAAAAATAAGGGAAGGGGAACTCTGGCGTCTGTTCACCCCGTGTCTTCTTCACAGCGACTTTCTCCATATTTTATTTAATATGGCCTGGGCCTGGATATTGGGAAAGCAGATTGAAGAGCGGGTGTGCCGTTGGAAGATCGTCATCCTCATTGTCATTATTGGCATCATTTCCAATACAGCGCAATATCTTGCCAGTGGTCCTTACTTTTTAGGCTATTCCGGTATTGTTGTTGGCTTAGCAGGATTTATCTGGATGCGCCAGAAACGGGCACCTTGGGAGGGATATCCCTTAGCAAAAGCAACGGTGCTATTTCTACTCTTTTTTGTGCTGGCAATGTTCATTCTTGAGCTGCTCACGTTTGGGCTGGAACTCTTTTCAGTTGTCAACATCTCTGCCAACATCGCCAATACTGCCCACATTACCGGCGGCCTATGCGGGCTGGCCCTTGGCAGGCTTTCTTTTTTTGCTCGAGGCAAGCCATGACTGTGCGCGACATTGTCATTTTAGGGTGCTCTAGTCAGCAGCCGACCCGCGCTCGTAACCACGGCGCTTACCTTGTTCGATGGAATAAAGAAGGGCTCCTCTTCGATCCAGGCGAAGGGACCCAGCGCCAGTTCATTTTCGCTAATGTCGCGCCGACATGTGTAACCAGGATTTTTGTTAGTCATTTTCATGGAGACCATTGTCTTGGTCTTGGATCGATGCTTATGCGCCTTAACCTCGATAAGGTCACGCATCCGATTCATTGTTATTATCCTGCAAGCGGCCAGACCTATTTTGAGCGTTTGCGGTTTGGTACGATCTACCATCAGAACATCGAAGTGATTGAACATCCTGTTCGTAATGAGGGAGTTGTCCACGACGATGGCCGTTTTTGCATTGAGGCGCGCTTCTTAGACCATGCCATCGACAATATCGGTTGGCGGGTGACAGAGGCAGATACGCGCAAGTTCGATAAAGAAAAGCTCAACGCAATGCATGTTAAAGGCCCCCTTGTTCGCACCCTAGAAAGAGAAGGTTTAGTCCTCATCGATGGCCGACAGGTCTATCTCGAGGAGGTCAGTCAGATCCGGCCTGGGGGCGTTCTTGCCTTGACGATTGACACCCTTCCGTGCCAAGCAGCGATCGACCTAGCGAAGGATGCCCAAATCCTCATTTGTGAAAGCACTTATCTCGAAGAGCACCGCCATTTGGCTGAAAAGCACCACCACCTTACAGCAAAGCAAGCCGCCCAGATTGCAAAGTCTGCAGGCGCTAAGCAGCTCATCCTAACCCATTTTTCAGCCCGCTACCAAGATGTTGAAGCATTCGGCCAGGAGGCTAAAGAGATCTTTCCTAACACTTGGGTTGCTGAAGACTTAAAAGTGTTTCCTTTTTGCTATTGAGGCAATTGCAAAACTAAGAAAGCAGAAGGATTTTTCGGGGGATTGCTAATCAAGGCTTGAACTAGCCCCGAAAAATTCTTCTGCTTTCTTAGTTTCCCAACGCAAGTTCTAATTACAAACTTCTTAAAATAAAACACTTGACTATCGAATTCCTTACCGATTCTTCTTAGGAAATAATCGCAAGAGTCAGAGATATTGGATGCGGAGCTGTTCAACTTGTTGTAACATTTGAGAAGAGAGGGAATGGTCTTTCATAAAGTACCACACTCCGGCAAAGGTCCCGCTTGCAGCAGTGAATACTCCGCCAACAACGGATGCTGTAATAAGCCATGGCAATGTCAGCATTCCACCGGCAAAAGCAGCGATAGCGCAGGCTAATGCTCCAATCCCCAGTGCGACAAACGTCTTCGACCAAAATGCCTTCGATTCCAAATTTTCCACGTGCTTATTGACAATCGGCCGCAGAATTGATTGCACACGAGCTTCTAAATGGGGTAATTGTTGGTCGCGGAACCCAACGGCATCATTCAATTCTTTGGTGCTGCTTAAAAAGTTTCTTCCAACAAAAGCGGCAACGCCTGCTAGAGCAACTGTACAAATACCACCGATCACGGCTGCCATCGTCCCTTGCGAATTTTGCCGGTCTTCTCTGTCGTTCCGGCGCAACTCTTGGATGGTTTCCGCATTCGATGCGATGACTTGAATGCGATGTCCTGTACAGCCGCCTCCTAACACAAGCGGAGCGGTCACATGACCGAGAACATTTGGAACCCAGCGGCTTTCAGGGAGGGGATTCGATAGCCCAGGGAGATAGTAATTATGTAAGCTATTTAAAAAAGAAAGGACTTGTTGCGACATAAGATCTCCTTTTAAAATAAGATGGGATATTACTATTTTTATTCTGTTTTAATCAACAGTTATATTTTTTAAAAAAATAGTATTTAATTCGTGTCATTATTTGGGGAATCGTTGTTTTGATTCGTATGAGCATATTTTGGATAGTTGCTGAGATGCCTCGAATGCATTTGCTTCAAGAGTTGGGGTCGTGCACCAACTGTGTTCAAGAGAGTGGGTTCAAATTAAACTTTATTTTTGACAAATGGTATTATATTCGATTGTTTAATTTGTTAAATTATGGCTTTTTCTTATTTGTTAAAAACTAATTAACTATAAAATCCATGAAAAACAAACATCAATTTTTTGTTTTTGAGAGGAGGGCTACCGCCTTTTTTAAGATGTCTCTTTCTTGTGTTACCTCAGCTAATGCTTTTCTCAATCGGAGCATCTCTTCATTGCAAGGCTTGATTAAGCCAGGTCCAGGAAAAGCTTTTTCTCCTTCTTTCTTAAATTCTTTTACCCACGTCGACAGTGTTGTCATAGGAATTCCTAAATTCGCCGCTACTTTTTCTAAGCTTCCTCCTCCTTCTTGGTACAGCTTTACTGCATTTAACTTAAACTCTCGATCGTATTTCCTTTGTTTTTCCATAGACATTTTCCTCTTTTATAAACATTTTTAATGTTCTCTGTATCCAGAAATGGTAGCAAGATCATTGCTCGTTTCATTGGGGCAAACTTTTATAGGAAAAATAAAAATTAATTGAAATAAGAAGGATCGAGATGGCTCATCTCTTCTTCGCTCAAGTCTTCTTCAAACACAAATTCCTCGACCTCTCCAGGCTCTTTATTCGCAAAAGAATTTTTTAAAGAAGGGCTGCTTGGGTCAGAACTTTTTTCTTTAATCTTCCGGCCTTTTAAGAAAAATTTTATGGGGGATCCAATAAATCCATAGGACTCACGGAACTGGTTGATCATGTACTTGATGTAAGTATCGACCATGAGTTCCGGGTTGTTGACGAACATTACAAAGCGAGGAGGCTGGACATCGACTTGAGCCATGTAATAGATCCGAAGCCGTTTTCCATCGATCATTGGCGGGTGATACTTTTGAACTACTTTTTCAATGAATTTATTGAGTTGTCCAGTGGTGATGCGCCTGTTTTGCTGCTCATGGACATCAGTAATGAGAGTGAATAGTTTTTCTAAATGGCGCCCTGTCTGGGCTGATACAAATAAGGTAGGGCAATGAGCTAAAAAAGAGGCGTCGATATGCATGCTTCTCAAGCAATGCTCCATTCGGTAGCCTTTAACGGTATCCCATTTATTGAATAGAATCACACAGCCTTTTCCAAGTTCTTCGATCTGATGAGCAATCCGCTTGTCTTGATTGGTCATGCCTCGCTCTGCATCGAGCATCAAGACGCAAATATCAGCCCGGTCAATTGCGCGTTCGGTGCGGATCGCAGCAAATTTATCCACTACTTCATGTTCTGCTTTCTTTCGACGTACCCCAGCTGTATCAATAAGGGTGAACTTCTTCCCATCGGCAAGGATATCGACATCGATGCTATCTCGCGTAGTTCCTGCAATCGGACTGACAACGCATCGTTCCTCGTCTAAAAGATAGTTTACAAGAGTGGACTTTCCAACGTTGGGGCGTCCTACAACAGCGATACGGATCGGTTTGTCTTCCTCTGGCTCAGCTGGGGGAAATGGGGTCCCTTCGAAGGCTTCTTCTAAAAGCTCGGCCATTTGGAAGCTCTGGGTTGCCGATACGGCAACAATCCGCGAGATTCCTAAGGCATAAAATGGATAGACGTTTTCCATTTTTGACAGGTCATCGACTTTATTCACAGCGATCACAAGGCGTTTTCCTGTGCGGAGAAGGAGGCGGGCAACAAACTCGTCAAGGACAGTAACACCGACTGTTGCATCGACGACCATAACGATGACATCTGCTTCTACGATAGCGATCTCGGTCTGCCGGCGGATCTCTTCTTGGAATGGGACATCAGAATTCGGATTGATTCCACCTGTATCGATGACTTCGAACGGCTGCCCAAAAAAATCGGCATTGGCATAGAGGCGATCGCGCGTAACACCTTCTGCTTCATCAACAATTGCAATCCGGTTTTTGCAAATCCGATTGAAGAGGGCGGATTTTCCAACATTAGGGCGGCCGACAAGGGCTAGCTTCAAAAGTTTTTTCATGGTCTTAAATTAAGTTAAGGAAGGGGTAATTTTAGCTGATGCTCGATATATTGTCAGAGGAAAAGATGATTAAGAATGTATTAAATTTTTTTATTTTTATGAGTTGAGATCGCGATCGATGAGCCAAAGAAGCTCAAGAAGTTCTTGCCGATTTAGACCTTTGAGCTGATCCTGGCTGTCATAGCCGATAACCCCTTCCATTAGGGCAGTCTTTTTTTCAATGAGGCGGTGGATATGCTCTTCGACAGTTCCCTTCGTTACAAGCTTAAAAACTTGGACGCCTCGATTTTGTCCAATCCGGTGGACGCGGTCAGTTGCTTGGTTTTCCCGAGCCGGATTCCACCATCTGTCATAATGGATCACAACAGAGGCGGAAACAAGGTCGACCCCAACGCCTACTGCTTGCAGCGATGCAACAAAGACCTCGCTTTTAGGATCGTCGCGAAACCGCTCTAGCTGGGTTTTCCTATCGCGGGTGCTCCCTCGGATTCCGCAAAAACCGATGTTGTTTTCTGTTAAATACCGCTCGATCATATTTAACATTTCCAGATATTGAGAGAAAACAACAAGCTTTTGACCGCTGTCGCGAACTTCTTGCAAGAGCTCGAGGAACAGATCCCACTTTCCGCAATGGTGTTTTTGAAAATCTTCAAATTTCTTCGTAATTAAACAAGGATGGTCGCAGATTTGTTTAAGCGCTGAAAGGAGAGCAAAAACGTGCAAATAGGGAACAGGCTTTGATTTGTCTTCGAGCTCTTGAAATAGGGACTCCTTTTGCTTCAAATACACCTTGCGATACAATTCCATCTGCTCATCGGAGAGGTCGCAATAAGAGATCTCCTCAATTTTTTCGGGCAGTTCAAGTAAGACCTCCGATTTTTTTCTCCGTAAAATAAAATGCCGGATAAACCGTGCTAGCAACGCTTTCTTTTCCGGATCCTGGTTCTTTTCGATTGGGTTAACAAATATTTCTTTGAAATGAGCGTCGGTTGGCATGTACCCAGGAACTACGACGTCGAACAGTGCTTTAAGCTCTAACAAGCGATTTTCAATAGGTGTTCCTGTCAAGCCGACGCGCATCTTTGATTTGATGGTCTTCATTGCTTTGTGTGTTTGGGAATGGATATTTTTCGCCGTCTGAACCTCATCGAAAATAGCAAGGTCGAAATCAATTTTAGAAAGAGCTTTTTTCTCGCTGCGCAAGGTGCCATACGAAGTGAGCAGAACTTCATAAGGATTTTTGAAGTGCTCCAATTTTCTGCTGACTCCGTAAAAAATGAAGACGTTAATATGGGGCAAAAAATTTTCCAAGAGCTCTTGCCAATGGTAGATGACTGATGTAGGACAAACAACCAGATATTTTTTGCCTTTTTCCTGATTTTTTGCCGCAGCGATCAGCCCCATTGCTTGGTGCGTTTTGCCAAGGCCCATTTCGTCGCAAAGAAGTCCTGAAAGGCCGTGGTTGTAAAGAAACCAAAGCCATTTCACCCCGGCTTCTTGATAGGCTCTTAGATCGCTCTTAAAACCGGTTAAATCGATAGGGATGTCCCTATTAAAGGTGGTCAGCTCTTCAATGTGCTTGCGTGTTTCTTCAGCGTCTGGCTCGGCCTCTTTAGGAGGGCTAAGATTATCAAAGACGCATAAGCGGAGCCAGTCCATTGTTGTCATTCGCAAGACCTTTCCACCTTTCTGCCAGTTCTTTTTTTGAACGGTCTTAAGCCAGTTGAAACGGGAGTGCTTTAAAACAATCAGTCCAGCAGGCGTGAAGAGGTATCTTTTGTTACCTTGCAATGCTTCCCATACCGCGTGGATATCGACGGAGCCGATGTCAGTTTCATAAGAAAATTCGATTAACCACTCTTTCCCTTCTTCTCTAGGGGCCTTTTGAATTCTTTTAACCCGTACAAACAGCTCCCGTCCCTTCTGCAGCTCCTTTTGGATCGATGTGATATAGGGACCTAATGTTTCGAGCTCATAGGCGACAAAGTAGGGTTCATCGGCAATCGAGATCATCTTTTCGCGGACATAGCTTTCGGGCAAGCGCATTTCATAAGGGATCTCAGCAAACCCCTCGTCTGTTACGTAAGCATAATCTCCAAAAATCAAGACCGCTTTGGCGCGGTAATTAGGAAGAAATTGAAAATGGGGTCTGACGATGATCCGTTGATCTTCATTTAGAAAGATATCGAGCCCACACTTTTCCAAGGGGCATGTTGGAGAGAAAAAGCCCTTGATCCCCTCAAGCTCGTCCCGATTTAGGCGAATGAATTGGTTAATTTCAGAACGATGAACTGTCATTCCTAAACGAATGGTCGCCCCAGTACGTCCGACCCGTTTTGCAAAAAATCCTTTTCCTTTTAGATAGATCCACTCGCCAAAATCGACAAATTCTCCCCCTTCGCCAACAATCTCGAGCCCCGATTCGAACTGTAAAAAACCCTCCTTGTTTACGGAGAAGGTCAACTGCGATTCGATGCTGGAAACATGGGTTTGAAACCCTTCATACCCATTAAGCCAAACGCGATGACGGTTGACAAAGTCGCTGACTTGATCCCGCGGGATCACTTTTTCGATTCCATCAAACAAAAGACCTTCTATTAAATAGAATCCGAGGGTTTGTATAAAGACCCAAGGCCCAAAAAAATAGGACATCGGCTTTTGGAGGTCGCCCTCTTCAAAAACATAACAACCAATATGAAGGCGGTCTTCCGAGTCGAAATATAATTGGTACTTAGCTTTATAACTGCCTGGATTGATCCGAGTATTTGACAAATATTTTTGAATGATATGTTGGTGTTTATGAAGGACTAAAGATATTTTTTCGGTCGGGATTTCTTTTTCATTAAAAATCGGGTCAAAGCGAGAAGGAAAGAATCCTTTTCCTTTCACATAGATCCAATCGCCTAAAAGAACTTCCTCTTCCCCTTTTAAATCAATCTTCTTAGGTTCTCTGCCTTTTGCAATAGGGCTTATATCCAGTAAAAAGGACCGGCGGATCCGATCATAGCGGATCGATTCGATCTGTTGATGCTGCATCTCATAGACCGGCAGCGGAGACTTGACCGTGCTGAGCGATGGGATCACCTGGGGCCAATTAGCCTCTGCAATATAAAAGCTAAAGGTGACTTGGGGGAACTGCACATAGATCCATTTAGGTAGGTCTTCATTGGTAAAAGTGATGGAATATTCTGTTTTTTGATCCTGCAACTGCATCCACCATTTGGCAAGATCAGACCAAAAGGATAATTCGTAAATGAGCTGCTGGCTCGGTCTTCCCTCTCGCCATAATAGGATCTCTTCTGGAGGAAGATTGGAAAACTTAAGAGATGTCTCCTCTGTCTCTTCCTTCCGATTGAATAAGAAATTTTCAAGATGTTTTTTTCCTTCAGCCCCCGTAGCTTCAATTGCAAACAACTTCTTATCTGTTGACGATGATGCTTCAAAGCCTTTTCCCACGGCATGAAGTAGTCTGGGATCGCTTCCATGACGGCGGCAAGCAATTTGGCTAAGTTGGTTCCAAAGGGAGCTGCGAAAGCGGACGTGGATGGGCGCGGATTCGCCGGCAAAAATTCTCAGATAGGCTGCAGCTAAATGGGAACAGGTCTTTTTTTTCTCTGCTCCGGGACAATTACAAAATCCATCAAGGACATGCCCTGTGTCATCGATCTGCAAAAAAGGCCAGAAGACCCTTTTTGATTTAATGTCTTTAACTTCGACCTGATACGTCCCTTCAGAAAAGGCGATGTAACCAACTTTTCCTGCTTTATAAAGAGCAGTGGCTTCTTCAACTTCCTGATCTGAATATGGCGGCTTGTACGTGCTCATTTAAGTTTCACTGATTATTTCGCTGGAAAGTCAATAGAATTAGAATATACCTTAAGGATAGCATGCCTCATGCTGGAATAAGAAAGCAAGTCAGTAAAGTTGGGATTCACTAGTAGAGCCAGAATCTTTTAATCAAAATTATTTGATAAACACTTTTCCAAGCACTCCCCTTACGTAGATCGGTTCATAAGTTACGCAACGCCTTGGATTGGTGGCCGCGATTGGGAATGCGCCCTTGGAATCAAAGATCCATAGCTTAAGCCTCTTTCCTTTTGAGGGCAACCCAAGCTAAACCAATTCCAAGGATGAGGTAGATTCCAAAGCTTACCACATCGGGTAGTATTGCATTGGCAGTTGCTGGAATGATGCCGATGACGGTTAGCAGCGCGATAACAACGCCGGTAACGGTATCACCTGCTACAAGGCCGGATGCACCGAGAACTCCTCGTTGAGAAGCAGATGGATTTTTTTCATACCGCTTTACGATCAGGGACGTGGCACCGCCGATCATAGTGGCCGTACTTAAAGAAAGTGGAAGATAGAGGCCGAGGGCAAAGGGGAGAATCGGCAATTTTAGCAATTCTAAGACCAGGCCGATGATCACCCCGATGACGACAAGAGTGAACGGAATATCTCCAGTGATTACCCCCTTTGCAATCAACGCCATCATGGTGCCTTGTGGAGCTGGCATTTGCGCTGATCCAAACCCGTATGCTTTGTCGAGAAGATAGAGGGTTCCTCCGATTGCAAGAGAGGGCAAGATGATGCCGATAATCTCTCCGATCTGCTGAAGTTTGGGCGTTGCGCCAAGCAAAAATCCAGTTTTGAGGTCTTGCGATGTCGTTCCTGCTAAGGCAATGGCGACATTGGCAACAACGCTCATTGTCAGGGCCGCAATTAAGAAGATCCTTTCTGTCCATCCTAAGGAAACAAAGACAAGGCATGTGACTAGCAACGTGGTAATTGTCATCCCAGAAACTGGGTTAGAAGTGCTTCCAACGATTCCAACAGTCAATGATGTTACAGCAACAAAGAAAAAACCTAAAACAACCAGAAGAACAACTGTCAGGAAGTTCATGGGCAGCCCAGGGAACAGCCATAGAGTCAGAATAATAGCAATCGAACCAATCAGAAGCCAACGCAGGGAGATGTCTCGGTCCGTTCTTAACGAAGCTATTCTAAAATTGAGACCTTGAAAGAGTTCATCGAATCCAATCCGCAATGTTTTGCTGATGAGAGGAGCGATCTTGAGTAGGCTGAGTAGGCCCCCGACAGCTACCGTTCCAGCGCCAATATAGCGGATATAGTTCGACCAAATATCTTCTGTCGACATCTGCATGATGGGAACTGTCGCTGGGTAAATAATCGACTCTGTTTTAGCCGAGAATAAGCGGATCAAGGGGATTAACACCCACCAGCCAAGAGCTCCCCCTGCTAACAATAGGCCAGAAATGCGAGGACCGATCAAGTATCCAACTCCAAGCAACGCAGGGGTGCAGTCGATGCTGAACTCTGAGCGTTGAAAGGGTGCGATTATCCAAGATGGAACCTCTTTAAAGAAGTAGAGTGCGCTAGAGCAGACTTTATGAATTCCTCCGATAATAATGCCTAAAAAAGCCATGAAAGCCTTTGAGCGGGAGGCTTCTCCCAATTTGAGGATTTCGGCGCATGCAGTCCCTTCTGGAAATGGGAGTTTTCCATGTTCTTGGACGATAATGTAGCGACGCATGGGGATCATAAAGAGAACGCCTAAAACCCCGCCAAGTGCCGAAAGGAGAAAGATTCGGCTAGGCGCGGGTCGTTCGCCTAATAAAAATAGGGCCGGAACAGTAAAAATAACCCCGGCAGCTAACCCTTCGCCAACGGAAGCGATGGTTTGCACGAGGTTGTTTTCCAAGATAGAAACACCTCGAAAGAATGTCCGAAGGATTGCCATTGAAAGGACAGCAGCTGGAATCGATGCGGAAACAGTTGTTCCCACTTTCAATCCCAGATAGGCATTTCCAATACCGAAAATCAGCCCGAGGATCATCCCGAGAATGACAGCGCGTGCTGTGAACTCAGGGGTTTTTTTATCGGTGCTCGGAACATAGGGCTTGAAAGCAGTCATAAATCTCCCAAAAAATGACATGTTTACTCATGCTTAACATGCAAATAAAAAAAATATTATTCTAGTTTTTTCTGCTTTATAGCCCCTACCTCGACTTTGTCAAATCTAGAGCTTGAATGGATTTGGGAGACATAGACCTGGTGGCGGAAGACCGCCCTATCAGTAGAAGATTTTTTTGTAAGAAAAAAATTGCGGTCGTTAAGAGATTTGTATTCGAGCTCGATGGTAAGAAGACGATGCTGTTCTAGGTTTTCCCCTTCCTTCCAGCGTGATGTCCAGATCGAGCAGGTCCTTCCGAAGTTTCGTTTTCCAATTCCTTTGAGCTGAACAGCCTGGATATCTTTCACAAGCTCTGTTTTTTCTTTCTGCTTGCAGCATAGGTCATCCCAGGGGATCTGGTTTTGGAACAACTGGGCCTCAATCTCTATAAAAGTAAGATCGGCAAGGCGGCGCAACTGCATCCTTTGGCAGTTTTTGATCTCTGTGTTTAAGGAGGCGAAAGGAAGTTCTGCAACTGGCAGGACGCATAGGCTAAACAATGATAGCGCTATTAAGAGCTCGAGAAGTAAAAAGGCTTGTTTTTTTTCACGGCGAAGCTTGATCATGTCGACAGTTTAAATCTCACCGTTGATTTGTTCCATTGTGAAATAAATAGAAGAGCTGGTCCAACGCTTTTTTGCCGTTTTTTCTGCCGACTTCTTAATGCAGATTGGAACCAAAATTAACCGAAACTTTTTACTAAGAAAAACTCAACTTCCATTGACGAGATATTCTCACAGGAAGTATTCTTATTAATTGCTAATAAATTTTTTTAATTTGGAGAACTATCATGGAGCTTGGTGGAAGGGCTCTTTACAATTTGCTTCGGATCAGCTGGCTTGAGAATCCTAATATTGAAGTTAAGCCGTGGCAAATTGAAGACTACCGCTCTCTGAGCATCGCTCAACTCTTTTCCCGTTTGAAAGACCTGGGCATTGTCTTAGAAGAACAGAGCTTTAAAGCGTATGCGGAAAGCTGCGATTCTCCTGAAGATCTTGTTGAATGTCTTTGGGTTGATGAAGAAGATCTGGACAAGCAAGATGCATCTTATCTTCTCCTTTTTGAGATCTGGAGGCGCCTTCTTCCCCAAAAGCAGACGCTTTCCATTTTTTGTGATGAACTTGATCAACTCATCGAGCAATACGATCAAGGCCTTCTCGAAGACGAAGAACTCCTTCAAAAAAATCTACAGGATTTGGAAGACATCCTTGACGAGGCAGCAGATTTAAGTGGTTCACCGGAAAAAATCTTTGAAGACCTATCTCAATTGTGCGCCCATGACCTCTATGGTTTTCTGTATGATTATATCTCCGATCTAATCGAAAGCAACGATGAGACCTACGCTTCAGAGCTCATCAATGCCTTTTATGAGTTTCTTCCTGACAAAAAATGGTTCGATTTGTTGAAGGCTTGGTTATTTGCAAGCATGGATCTTGAGGAGCTGAATCGTGTTGCGGGGCGCCTGCTGGACCAATTATTAGACGAGCCGGATCTGGATCTGCTCTTGGAAATTGCCAAATTTCTTGTTCATCGCGGTGACGTGCGGTTGTTCATGCAGGCAGCCCGCCATGCAATTGCGCTGCTCAAAACAGAAGAGCAGCTTCAGCAGCTGCTCCGTCTAATCGTTGAATATTACCGGTGCTTAGATAAGGATAAAGAAGAGAAATATATTCATCGATTGATTCAAGAGCGGGCAGAGCGGGATCTGCAAATGTCTTTGGATCCTTCTGATAAGGCCTTGCAATACATCTCAGAGATATCCAGAGCCTGATCGAGAGCGGTAAAATTTCGCAGAGGTTTTTTGTTTTCCTCGACTGCTTCTAAGGAGCTCTTGGGGGCCGTATCGGTACCTGGATTGGAGTAAAATCAACATAGTCGCACGATGCAAAAATATATTCGATTCCTCGGATTTTCCCAAAAGGAAGGGAGCTAGGGGTTACATTGTGGAGGTGGCCAAAAACGCAGATATCGATTTTAAACTGCTCCAAAATTTCAGAGGCTTTAGAAGGTTTAAGCTCTGGGCCAATTGGAGGGTAGTGGGTGAGAGCAATTCTCAGTCTGGCCTTCGGGTCCAGCTGCCCTAAAGAAAGCTTTAATCGCTCAAGCTCTCTTGCAAAGACTTTTTCCTCTTCCTCTTTTTTTTTGGCAAAATCTTCAGAGGATTTTTTTTTAGCAAGGGGATTTTCTTGAAAGGCGATAAAGTTAGCAAAGGAATATTCGGACGTATCCCATAACCGCGAGCCGCCGATGGTTGCATCGTTCCAAGTCAAGGCGTTGTTTTGGACAAACCGGATTGATGGGGGCATGACCTGCACAAGCTTTGAGGCCGAGCTCCACCAGTAGTCATGATTGCCTTTTAAGAGGATTTTTTGTCCAGGAAGAGCATCAATCCACTTTAGGTCTACAACAGCTTCATCGAGGCGCATGGCCCAAGAGATGTCTCCTGGCATTAGAACGAGATCGATTGGAGAAACGAGACGTTTCCAGTTGGCGGCGATTTTTTCTGCATATCCTTTCCAAGCGGGTCCAAAAGCTTCCATTGTTTTCGATGGAACGCCAAAAGCAAGATGAGGATCGGAAAGGGCCCATATTTTCATGATTAGAGGACAAAATTGTCAGGGAGTATTGTTCCCGAAGAGACAATGATAATTCCATCTCGAATAAAAACGCCATCTCCATCATATTTTTCGAGTCGATTTTTGTTAGTTAGTTGGACATTGTTTCCAATTTGCGTGTGCTCATCGATAATCGCATTTTTGATCATACAGTTTTCTCCAATGAAAAAGTCTTGCGGCAGCGGAGGAGATTGATGAAGCGGTGCACTATAGAAATGGTTTCCCATCACGATAGAATTGCGGATGATAGTCCCTTTTTTGATATGGACTCGAAATCCGATAATGCTATTGGTGATCTCTTGCCCTTCGATCAAAGAGCCTTGGCTGATCAGGGTGTCTTTAATCGCTGTCTCTCTGATCAAAGGGCTTGGTAGGTTCTGAGGGTGTGTAAAGATCGGATTCTTTTCATCGTAGGTATTCAGACAGTTTTTCTGGGACGTAAGTGCTAGGTTAGCTTTAAAATAGGATGCGACCGTTCCGATGTCTTCCCAATAACCAGTATAGATGTAAGCGGATGTTTTTCCTTCCCTCACTTTCAGGGGGATCAAATCTTTGCCGAAGTCGTCGCCTGCGTGGTTCAATATAGAAAATAAAGAATCTCGTTTGAATACATAGATTCCCATGGACCCTAGATAGTGCTGCGCCTGAAGGTTTTTATGGGGGTGGTTTTTTAAGAATCCCTGTTCTAAAGCAAACCTCTTCAGAACATGGGGATCGGAAGGTTTTTCTACAAATTCAGCAATCTCATTTTTTGCATTGATACTAAGAAGGCCCATCCTTTTAGCTTCAGTTTCCTCTACAGGAAGGGAGGCAACTACAAGATCGGCATCCGTTTTTTTTGCAAACAGCAGCATTTCATGAAGGTCCATGTTATAGAGCTGGTCGCCTGAGAGGATGAGGAAATAATCGACGGAAGAAGACTTGAAATGCTCCAGGTTTTGCCTAATTGCATCGGCAGTTCCCTTATACCAGACCTTCCGGTGCAATTTCTCTTCTGGACTAAGCAAAAAGATCCGGGAGCCTCGAAATAGGTCAAGTTGGTAGGTCTCGAGGATATGTTGTTGCAGCCCTGAAGCTAAATATTGGGAAATCACGTAGATGCTTTGGATTCGCGCGTTAAGGGCATGGGATAAGGGGATATCAATCAGCCGATACCGGCCCCCGAAGGAGACGGCAGGTTTGCAGCGGGACTGAGTAAGAGGAAACAGGCGAGTCCCCTGGCCTCCTGCTAAAATAATGCAGGAAACCTGCTGTTCAGCTTCAAACGCTCTTGTTTTCTTGGAACCCACGCCCGCCCTTAACCTAATTGTTTTTTTTAGTTAGCATGATACGGATTTCTTCTTCAATAGGTTTCCCGGTTAAATCCACTTTGTAGAATTTTGTGACTGCTTTTACATTTCGACTTCAGCTAGATTTTTAGAGACGTTCTCTTAACGTTTCGTGGGCGTGATAGCTTGAGCGGACAAAGGGACCGCAGACCATTTGCTTGACTCCGATGCTCAAGCCATATTGTTCATACTTTTTGAATTGCTCGGGTTTAATGAAGGCTTTAACAAGCAGCTTGCGCCGATCGGCTTGCAGGTACTGTCCAATCGTGATCACACCGCATCCTGCCTGGTGCAAGTCATTAATTGTTGTAAATACTTCAGCTTCAGTTTCGCCTAGGCCTACCATCAAGCCTGATTTGACAAAAGGCGCCTTTCCACTTTCTTTGACATAGCGGAGAACTGAAAGGGTTTGGTCGTAAGTTGCCCGATGGCGCACGCGAGGGGTTAGATGGCGGACCGTTTCGATGTTATGGTTAAAAACATCGGGTATTTCATTAAGAACGGTATCAATTGCTTCAAAATCGCCTAAAAAATCAGATGTTAACACTTCCATAGTAATGCCTTTGCATTCTTGCCGGACAGCACGGATGATAGCTGCGATATGGGATGCCCCTTTATCTGGAAGATCATCGCGAGCAACCATCGTGACGACAACATGCTTTAGCCCAAGGTCTTTGCAGGAAAGGGCGATCCGTTCTGGCTCATCCGCTTCAGGCTTTTGAGGTGTTTTAGAAAAATCGATATCGCAAAAACCACAGTTGCGCGTGCATTCTTTTCCCAAAGCTAAAAACGTGGCTGTCTTGTGGGAATAGCATTCAAAACGATTGGGGCATTTCGCTTCTTCGCAGACCGTGTTCAACCGATATTTGTCTAAAATAGTATTGGTTTTAAAAAGGTTGCCGCCTGTAGGAAGTTTCCGGTGGAGCCAGGAAGGGAAACGGCCGAGCTTGACTACTTTTTCTTCCCTATTTTGCTCTGGATTATCAGGCAGAATATTGAGTTTTTTGACTTGAGGGCGATGATCGAACAGCTCTTCTGTTTCCATCTATCCCTTTTTTATTTTAGGTGGGAAGTGGATCGGCGTATCGTTGGCAATCAATGCTGCTTCCGTCCACACTTCAGCAACGGTCGGGTGCGCATGGATCGTATCAATGAGGCAATCTAGAGTCAGCTCATTAGAAATGGCAAGGCCCATTTCTGCAATCAGTGTAGCAGCTTCATGACCGACCACTTGCGCGCCTAAAATTTGGCCTGTTTTCCTATCAATGATGACTTGTGCAAACCCTTCGGTTTCTCTTGTTGCAACGGATTTTCCAAGAGCCTGGAAAGGGAATTTTCCAAGAGCTGCTTGAAATCCAGCTTCTTCAGCTTGCTCTAACGTCATCCCGACGGTGGCGATCTCGGGCATTGTGAAGATCACTGCAGGGACTGCGTTGTAGTGCATCCTAGCTTCTTTACCTACTGCATTTGTTGCAGCAATGATCCCTTGGTGGGAGGCAACGTGGGCAAGTAAAAATTTTCCTGTGACATCGCCGATAGCGTAAATCCCTGGCACATTCGTCTCCATTTTTTCATTGACGAAGACCTCCCCCTTGCCTCCGGTAATCACCCCTGCTTTCTCAAGGCCTAGGCCTTGAGAAAGGATCTTCCTGCCTATAGAGACCAAGGCCATATCGCAGGCAACGGGAGGCTTATCTTTTAAGCGGACGCTCAACCCCTCACCGTCAGGATCGATCCCTTCGACCACAACATTAGTATTGATCTCGACCCCTTTTTTGGTAAAGGCTCTTGTGAGTGTCTCAGCGATGCTTTTCCCTTGCAAAAATAGGATCGAAGGGAGGGCCTCCAGGATGATGACCTTGACACCCAGCTGTGCATAAAGCGAGGCAAACTCACAACCGATATAGCCTCCGCCAATAATCGCAAGAGTTTTAGGAAGGGAGGACTGTTCTAAGATTGAGCTGGAATTAAAAATTTTTTTATGGTCACAGGGAAGCGTTGGAATGTCAAGAGGTTCTGACCCAGTCGCAATAATCGATTGGTGGGCGTAGACTAGGACGTTTTCTACGCCTTTAACTTTAATTTCACGTGCAGAAATGAACTCTGCGGTGCCTTGCAAGACTGTGATTCCGTTTGAGTGGAGGAGGCCGCCTAAACTTTTACGGATCTGATCGACTACGCCATCTTTACGGGTTTTCATTTTGGAGTAGTCAAAGGAGATAGCTCCAGTGATGATTCCAAATTCGGCTGCATGGGTCATTTTATGATAGACAGCGGCGCTGGCGAGAAGGGTTTTTGTCGGAATGCAGCCCACATTAAGGCATGTTCCTCCTAAGTATCCCTTTTCAATCAAGCAGACCTTGAGCCCCTCTTGGGCCGCTTTAATGGCTGCAACATAGCCGCCAGGTCCTGCTCCGATTACCGCGATGTCAAATTCTTTTCTTTCCATAAGTCAACTGTCTCCAGCTATCGATTTAATACTGGCAATTTTATCCGAACGGATGAAATTCTTCTATGCTTTTGAGTCTTTTGAACAGCAGGACCACCCAAAAAAGCTAGATAATTTTGGCTAGGCTGTGACAAGATGAGAGGAGTAGCAGTCTTTTTTAAGACACTTGTGAATTTCGGGTGTCTGGAAAAATTGATAACGTTGAGCCGTTTTGCTTGAAACTCAAATTGTGCAACGGGCTTTTTTGATCCTTGCCCAGAAGCAGAGGCCTTATGAATCCCAAAGACCGTCAAAAAATGTGCAGCCAGTGCGATGGGAGGATCCCCTTCGATGCAGGGGTCTGTCCCTATTGCACGTCCAAGCAAGTAATCTTGGAAACTGCGGATGAAGATGCACACTTTTATCGACAACAGTCGATCCAAGAAAGCTTAACAACCCCTTATTCCCCCCCCTATTCTGTTAAGAAACCCGGTTATATGCCTCCGGATTTGAAACAAGGTTCATCATTCATGAAACAAGCAGATTCATTTAAAGATGTGATCCCAGAGAAAAGATTCCGCCCTTCTGCCCCGCTCGGAAGCCCTTCTATCCCACCTGAAATGCAGGAGGGACAACAAGTAGCGGAGGAAAAGACAAGCTTCTGGCCGATTTTTCTCCTTTCGATTGGAGCCAATTTGCTGATGCTCGGACTCTTGCAAGTATTCTTTTCAGACAAAGGGTATTTGCGCTTGGAATGGGACAGCAGCTATTGGTTCGTTTACTGCTTGTCTGCTGTGCCGTTTGTATTCTTCGGCTACAAAAAGGCAAGCCAGCTGAAATAAGATTTTTCCAAGGGCAATTTCAAAAAATTCATCGAGAAATCGGATCTGCATTGTCCAATTCCGGCAAGGCGGATAGGTCGATTAGGGGCCTACGCCTTTGCACCTGGCGGAGTTCGGGCTCTTTTAGAGATTCGGGGACTACCATTTCAAATTTAAAGAGTGCATGTGCAATTTCTTGCTTAATCCTCAGGCTTAACGAGTCGAAGAGGGCAAACGCCTCGTGTTTAAACTCGAGCAGGGGATCCTTTTGACCAACGGATCGCAAATGGACCTCTGTGCGCAAATGGTCGATGTGTAGGAGGTGTTCCTGCCAGAGCTTGTCGATATTGCGGATTAGCAGGCTGCGGATGACCTCGTGTAAAATGGCTTCAGGAGGGAGTTTGTTAGAAATGTTAGGCATTCGCTCTTGAACTTGAGCAATAACACTGGCTTGATGAGAAAGTTTGCTTTCAAATGCAGTCAACACTTTTTCGATAGAGAGGTTTTCGATTTCATCAAATGCTAGGTAGTCATTGTCGAACTCTTCCGTGCTAAAGGATAGAGGAAAATGGGCGACAAGCCATTCGCAGAATGCAACAGGGCTCCACCCCCCTTCCGCGTTTTTATTACCGAAATACTTGTGGCACATTTGAGAAAGCAGGCTTTCCAAAATCTCGAGGGCTAGAGGAAGGGTTTCTTCGCTGCGGAGCACCTCATTGCGGAAGGAGTAGATCTCTTCTCTCTGCTTGTTCATCACATCATCGTACTCAAGGGTATGCTTGCGGATCGTGTAGTTGCGCTGCTCAACCCTTTTCTGCGCGGTTTCGATTGATTTATTAAGAACTTTTGCAGAAATCGCTTCTCCTTCTGGAGGACGAAATCTTTGTAGAAAGCCTGTGATGCGAGGCGACGTGAAAAGGCGCATGAGAGAATCTTCAAAAGAGACATAAAATTTCGATGTCCCTGGATCGCCTTGGCGAGCGCAACGTCCGCGCAGCTGCCGGTCAATACGTCGGGACTGGTGCCGGGTTGTCCCGATCACGTGAAGTCCGCCAAGGTCAGCAACGCCTGGCTTGAGCTTGATATCTGTACCGCGCCCTGCCATGTTCGTTGCAACAGTGATTGCAGCTACTTTTCCAGCGTCTGCAATGATCTCCGCTTCTTTCGCATGGTTCTTTGCATTAAGGACAGTGTGCTCAAGCTTGCCTTGTCTCAGAATACGGGAGAGCTTTTCCGATACTTCGACCGACTCTGTACCGATTAGGATGGGTCTTCCCTTGCCATGCACCTCTTGGATGTCCCTGAGGATCGCATTGTATTTTTCTCGTTCGGTCATATAGATCTCATCATCAGTGTCTTCACGCCGGTTAGCCCGGTTAGTCGGAATGGCCAGAACATCGATCTTGTAGATCTCTTTGAACTCATTGGCTTCGGTCATTGCTGTTCCAGTCATTCCAGCAAGCTTTTTGTACATGCGGAAATAGTTTTGTAAAGTAATTGTTGCATAGGTCTGCGTTTCAGCTTGGATTGCAACCCCTTCTTTCGCTTCAATAGCTTGGTGAAGACCGTCAGAGAAGCGGCGCCCAGGCTGAGGGCGTCCCGTATTCTCATCAATGATTACGATCTTTTCTTCAGAAATGATGTAGTCGACATCTTTTTCCATCATTAGGTGGGCGCGGAGTAGCTGTCGCAAGTTGTGCGTCCGCTCTTTGCGGCGAGCATCTTCTTCACGCACAGAGACTTTCCTTTGGAGCTTATCCTGCTCAGAAAGATCAGAATGCTGGTCGATCTTTGCATATTCATCTCCGAGATCGAGCATGACAAAGTCATCAGTTGTTGCGGTTTTTTTTGTCTCTTCAATCCACGATTGGATTCCTTTGTCTGTCAGCTCAAACTCATTGGCCTTTTCATCCACGATGATAAAGAGCTCCGCCAGGGTTTTTTGCCTCTCTTCCTTGTTAGGGTCGGAGTAGAAGTAGATGTCCCATTTTTCAATGTTGGCGCGTAGGTTAGGGTTTTCGCGAATCCGTTTAAGGATTTTATTCTGAGGAGTCCCTTTGGCGACAAGCCACAGCTTGCGATAGGCTTCTTTCTCTTCGATATCTTCTTCCTTGGAAAGCTTGCTCTCTTGAGGAACTTCAGAAAAACGATCGAACTTTTCGAGGATTTTGCGGGCATCCGTAGCGAGGCGGTTGCAAAGGTCTCGCTGATGGCGGACAAGGTTTGCCACATCGTCTTTGAGTTCGTCATACATTTGACGAGAAACGCCTGATGGGCCTGAAATGATCAGGGGAGTGCGCGCTTCGTCGATTAAGATAGAGTCGACTTCGTCGATGATAGCAAAATAATGGCCTCGCTGGCACTGGTCCTCTTTGCTTTGAGCCATCGAGTTATCGCGCAGATAGTCAAAGCCAAATTCTGAGGATGTTCCATAGACGATATCCGCAGCGTAGATCTGTTTGCGCTGATGATGTGGAGACCCGCTTGTTAGTGACGATACAGTCAAACCAAGCCAGCGGAAAATTTCACCGATCCATTCGCAGTCCCTCTGCGCTAAGTAATCGTTAACGGTCACGAGGTGGACGGGCTGCGAGGTCAAGGCGTTGAGGTAAAGGGGCATCGACGCGGTAAGTGTTTTACCTTCGCCTGTTTGCATTTCAGAAATCGAGCCGTAGTGCATAGAGATCCCGCCGAGGATTTGGACGTCGTAAGGGATCATATCCCATTGCTGATCATAGCCGGAAACATGGATTTGAGTTCCGCATAAACGGCGGCACACATTTTTGACCACGGCAAAAGCTTCAGGGAGGATCTGATCAAGAGGTTCGCCTTCGCTTAGGCGTTGGCGAAATTCAAAAGTTTTATGGCGTACCTGATCATCGGATAGCCTCTGCAAGCCGGTTTCAATTCGGTTGACCTCGAAGACAATCTTAGCGTACTTCTTAAGAAGGCGGGTTTGAGATGTACCAAAAATTTTTTTTAAAAAACCAAACATGTTGAAATTCCTATGCTTAAACGACGTCACCACAAGGCTAGGGTATCAGGGCATTTCTTTACAAGAAGCGCTTGCAGAACCAGGTGCCTTAGCAAAACCGCGCTTCGAGTTGAAACATTTTGGCATTCTCCGCTTTCTTAGAGTCGGTTCGCGCCCATTCCGGGGAGCCGGACTGCACATTCTACACTGTTTGGCTTAAAAATGCAATTTTGGAAGCGTTAAAAATATAATTTTAATTTTGTTTCCGCGCCTGTTCTTGTTTGTGGAAATGTCTTTTTTTAAAGAGATAACACCGAAGATTTTTGTAGATCGAAATCACGGAAATCGACGATTCTGCTATCTGCCTTAGTCAAAGTAGCTAGGACGAAAGATGGCTTTTAGCATCAAATTTTCCCCACCTGGGTTTTTTAATATGAACATGTTAAGAAAATTACCTCTTTTAGTGCTAGGGTTGGCGCCTTTTTCGGGCTTTGCCGATCCAGCTGCGCATCCTGTTATTGTCCCCCATTCCTCTCTTTTAAAAACAGCGCTGGCTGTTACAAATGAAGATGAGTTAACAGTGCTCAACCGGTTGATCCAAACAACAGAAGGCCAGTTAAAAGCGCAGCAGGATCTCAAAGATCTTATGGTTCGCTTTAAACAGCTCAAAGAATCGTTTGTTCAAGGAGACCAAACCAAAAAAAATGCAAGCGCCATGGTCCGTACCGCCCGTGAAATTTTAGATATCATAACTAAACAACACATCCAATTTCATTTTTCGAAAGACTATCTCGACGAATTGACAGTCTTTTCATCGATTGCTGGGAAAAGTGGGATTAAACGCCCTTGAGCTTAACTTATGTCTGATATCACCTATGTCGATCGCCTGACTCAAAAAGAGGAAAAAGAGAGGGTTTATGGAAAGGTTTTCATTGAGGTTCTTTATGGAAAAGGCCCCCTTTCACGCCTGATCTCTTTTGTTGTTCTTCCCATCATCTCTCGCGTTTCATTCCTATCAAAAATCTATGGGGCGCTGCAAAAGAGTCGACGCAGCCGTCGGAAGGTCAAACCGTTCATTAGAGCATTTCATATTGACTCGCTTGAGTTCGCCGAGCCCGTCGATGCATTTCGTTCTTTCAACGACTTCTTTATTCGAAAGCTTAAGAAAGAAGTCCGCCCTTTTGCCCAAGGGCAAGACGTGTTGATCATGCCTGCAGATGCTCGCTATTTGGTCTTCCCTAACACTGCTCAAGCAAATGGTTTTTGGGTAAAAGGGAAGAAGTTTTCTTTGAAAGAACTCCTCCAAGACGATCTTCTTGGAAAGCGCTTTGAGGGAGGAGCGATGGCGATGGCGCGCTTGTGCCCAGTTGATTATCATCGGTTTCATTTTCCATGCGATGCAGTTCCAGGAGTCCCGCGCTTGATCAACGGCCCCCTCTATTCAGTTAATCCTTTGGCCTTGAAGCACAACATTGAGATCATTAGCCAAAATAAGCGTATGATCACCTTAGTGGAAAGCAAAGTTTTCGGATCGATCCTTTATATTGAGGTTGGTGCGACCAATGTTGGCAGCATCCATCAGACGTTCACTCCTGGACATCCCTGTGCAAAGGGGGATGAAAAGGGATACTTCTCGTTCGGCGGTTCCTGTTTAGTCCTTCTTTTCGAGCCGAACAGGATCGTTTTTGATAGAGATCTCATTAAAGTTTCGTCTCGGAAAATAGAGGTTCGCGGACTTCTTGGACAGTCTCTTGGAAAAAGGCAGGCTACTAACTCGACCTTGCAATTTTTTTAAGGCTCATTGTTCTCTAATTGCGCGCAATAGGATCATTAGCTCTCAGGTCATATTTTTATTTCCTTAGCTTGATGGTAGCAGCTTATACCATTTGTCAAAAATAATTTTTAGTGGATAATGCTCTGATCTTTCGATACGATCGGAGTTTAAAATGGATGGA